>JAITRI010000050.1 GCA_031288455.1 Puniceicoccales bacterium | reverse complement strand
GGATGTCCCTGGGCCAAGAAGCTGCAATTCGAATTCCTTTTGCCCAAGTGTCGGATTTCCAGGAACTGACTTCATGCCTTCCATTTGGCTGGAATTGGACTTAGAGCTGCCAAAAATTTTGCTGAAAAATGATATAATTCCGGGCACGTGCGATATTTTACAATAAAATCAACCGAATGCAATATTTTTACCTATTGCCGGCGCAAAACTAGCTTCCGGTGCCGCGCCACGTCCATCACGATTAATTAGCCTGTGGAATGCTCGCCCATGGGTTTCCGGCTGCGAATTTTTATTGACAAGCGAACATTCTGCGCTTGCCTTCCCGGCAATCGATGCCGGGTGACCGCGGATTGATGAGGCCTATGGTGACGAAAATCAGTGATATTCTCAGTGCTGCTAGGGGCGCAGTTGCCGGCGTGACAACGCACGCGGATTTGGATGCCGTCCGGGCGAAATTTTTGGGGCCCAACGGAGTTCTTCGCGAGCTGATGAAGTCAATCGCTGATCTCCCGAAAGGGGATAGGCCGGCGGCCGGGCAAGCGGTGAATGCGTGCAAGAGTGAAATGGAGGAAATTTTTCGTGAAAAGTTCGATTTCATAGAAAGCCGCGATGTTTCAACGTTGCTTGGGGGGCGCATTGATCCGACATTATCGGAGGCGTGTGCCGCGGAGATTTTCTGCCATCCGCTGACGGGTGTGAAAAATCGCGTCCTTGAAATTTTTTCCAAACTGGGATTTTGCGCCGTCGATGGGCCGGAAATAGAAACCGAGTGGTTTTGCTTCGATGCTCTGAATACTCCGCAGAGTCACCCGTCGCGCGATGATCGCGACACATTCTACTTTGATGGGACGCTTTCCGTTGGCAACGTCTCCAAAAGAAACAGCGAACGTCTCATGCTGCGCACGCACACTTCGACCGTGCAGGTGCGGACAATGCTGCGCCAGAAGCCACCGATTAGAATTTTGTCGCAGGGTAGGGTATTCCGCAAGGATGCGATCGACGCGACACATTCTCCGAATTTTCACCAGTGCGAAGGGCTTGTGGTCGATGAAAATGTCACCGTGTGCGACCTGAAGTCGACGCTGGACTTTTTCTTCGCGGAATTGACTGGTGGAGAGTGTGAAATTCGCATGCGCCCAAGTTTTTTCCCGTTCGTGTCTCCGGGATTTGAGGTGGATTTCAGGAGTGGAAACCTCGGCAAGCTAAGCAACAGGTGGATTGAAGCGGCCGGATGTGGCATGGTTGCGCCCAGCGTCTTTGGGAACTGCGGCTATGACGCCGCTGCGGTGTCCGGATTTGCATTCGGTGTTGGCATCGAACGCCTGGCAATGCTGCTGTTCGGCGTGGATGACATACGGCTGTTCTTTCAAAATGACACGCGGTTTCTGCGGCAATTTCCAATGGCGATGTTCTGACGATCGCGGAGGGGGTGCCTTTTGCCGCTGTGCGCAATTTCTGCGCCCACTCCTAACGCTTCCGTGAAAATCATGGAGCGCAATTGTTCGCGGGGAAAATTTTTAAGCATTGCCAATTGCCACAAAATTTGCTTGATTTCACATTGAGTGGGGGAGCTCAGTGTACGGTTGCGCCCCTAGGATTTTTTGGAAAATGTCGGCGCATAGAAACATAGGCGATAGAAATGTATCCTCTGGGCACTACACCTTCGATGAGCTGCAGAATTGTGCCGCCAATGATTTCAAGGACTTGAATCCCATAAGGTTGGCGCGCACTCCGCCGCACGAAATCGGCACATGGCTCGGTCGACTGTCGCACGATGACAGGGAGAAAGTGATCCGCAAGCTGTCCGTTGATGATGCAACGGACGTATTGGCGGAGATGGATGCCGAGGATTCCGCGGAAATCATATCGGAAATGCGCGACACAAAGGCTGTCAAAATCATAAGTTCACTGGCGCCGGATGACGCCGCCGATTTGCTGCGCGAGTTGGATGACGACATAAGGGACAGGTTGATCGGAAAAATGCCGCAGCAAATTTCTGAGGTGCTGCAGAATCTGTTGACCTATGACCCCGACACCGTCGGTGGCGTGATGACACCTCACGTGTCGGTCCTGAAAACGCAGATGACAGTGGACGAGGCCATTGAATTTCTCAGGCGCAATAGGGATATCGCCGAAAATGTGGATAATCTGTATGTGGTCGATGAAAAGAGGCGATTGGTCGGTGTTTTGAACGTGCAGAAGTTGCTGTGGACGGACCCAGAGACGAAAATCATCGACATGATGCACAAGGGCGTCGATGGAATTTGTTCCCCGGAGCAGGATAAGGAAACCGTCGCCCACATGATGGCACAGAAACACTTCAACACACTGCCTGTGGTGGACGCGCAGCATCGCCTGATTGGCATAGTCACGCACGACGATGTGATCGACATTTTGCGCGAAGAGGCAACGGAGGATATTCAAAAGTTACACGGTGCAGGCGGGGACGAGAGCATACACGATACCGTTTCCTACAGCATCATGAAAAGGACACCATGGCTCGTGCTGAATCTATTCATCGCGTTTGTGACAGCCAGCGTCATACACATCTTCGAGGCCAAAATTGCCCAGTGTACGATTTTGGCTGTTTTTATGTGCATGATAACCGGATTGAGTGGGAATTCCGGCGCTCAGACGCTGGCGATTTCCATACGCGGACTCGCGCTGGGAGAGTGCAAAAATAGAGATTCGCCGGGAATAATATTTCGGGAGACGCTGAAGGGGTTATCGAACGGCGCGATCATCGGACTAATTGCGTTTCTGATAACCAGCCTATGGTCCAAGGATTTGAAAGTTGGAGTGGTGATATTTTTCGCGATGATGCTGAACATGGGACTGTCGGGACTGGCGGGATCTTTGATTCCGATATTTTTGACGCGCATAAAGTGTGATCCCGCGCAGAGCTCCTATATTTTCCTGACGTCCATAACTGACATCGCCGGAATGTTAATTTTTCTTGGCATAGGGTCATATTTTTTGCTGTGAAATTGTGAAATGAAGCGCATTGCGGAAGATTTAAATTTTAAAATAGCGGCGGATTCTCCGTTCTACGGCACATTTGGGTGGCTTGGGAATTTGCTCGGGAAATATTCATTGTCCGGGGATTTGCGTGGCAAGCGGATGGAAATATACAGCACGAGATTTCCACACTTTCGGCAATTTCCGCTGCGGTTGGTAGTGAAAATGAATGCCGATTTCGAAAAACAATTCCAAATTACAATACGCGCAAAGCCGCTCTTTGCACCATTGCACAGTATTTTCGAAAGAAATATATTCTTTACGAAGGATCCGATACTCAGCAAAAGACTGCTGCTTTCATCCGATAGCGGTGACATTTTGGCGGCGATTTTATCCTACGATGAGATCTGTGATCAGCTGTGCGAGGTCTGGAAATCCAGGAGAAGTCCCGGCGTACTGGTGGCGAACGGAGGATCGATTTTTTACCACGAGCCATTTGGAATAATCGGGAAAGCGACGCGTGAGAGAATAAAAAATGCGGCGAATTTAATGTGTGATATTTTCGACGTGCTGTCTCTGCTGCGCAACAATTGGGCCTGCGGCGAGCTCGCGTGGAATTGTTGCAATTAATCCTCCATCGGCTGTATTCTTGCTAATTGTGGCAGAGTGCCCACGTGCGCAATGGCGTGGCAGTCCAATGGGCGATTCTGCGCAATTCTGCGGAACGTCCCACGGCGTGTGGAAAAATTCCGGCGGCAATGCAGCGGCCCTGTTCGCAGCATCACCGCTCCCGCTGGGCAAATCTCCGCGATTCATTTTAGCTGGAGCGGTGTGGTATTTTTACTTGCTCCCAACAAAATACTTGCCGGTCATTGTGGATTGTTGTTTTTCCGCCGAAGCGCCAAGCTTGCTAGTTCAACTAGCAATTCTGTTTGAGTCATTGTCGCAAGATCTTTACCCTTTGCGAAGGGTGGTTCAAATATGTGATAGTTTTTATTTTTCACAAATTCATAGAGCTCCGGATATTTGAGACTGATTTTGACCTCCGCCATAACGTCTACTATCGCATATTTTTCTTCCGAAATTTGCCTTGCATAGAGTTGTATGAGTTCATTCAGCTTTATTTCAACTTGCTCCCTAAGTTTCTCTTCAACGGAAGACAGGCTCATAATGGTTAGCATGGCGACAAGTCCGGCGTGTGTGGTCACGATTTCATTTTTATTTTTTGACAGCGGCGTTACCCACCTTTCACTGTCTGGCTGCACATGTTTATTTATAAACTCTTTGGACGTTTTCACAATAGATAAAAACCCTTCGGTTATGTTGTTGTGCATTGATGACAATGTGATGCGGGCACTATTATCGTCGAGTGCTTTCCTCTTTTGACTATGAAATTCCGCCTGAAGGTCTTTTTCCGATAGTCCAATAATGCTTTTCAGTTCTTCCATAACCCCCGGCTTCAGTAATTTACTTGGATCTATGGTGTATCTTTCCCTAAAGATAGACTCAAACGCGTCCTGCGTGCTCGTTTTCTGCGTTTTTTCAGAAGTTCCAGCGATTTCCAAGTCCCCACGATCCATGATGTATTTGCCAAGACCAAAAGATCCGTAATGCTGCCCACTCAGAAGGTCTTTCAAGGTGTCGACAACACTAATATCGCCCTCGATGGAGCCTTCCATTTCCTTTCGGAGTATTGCGTTGAACCGTTCATAGAGCGTGTGGCAGGAGTCAATGTCGCGCTGTAATTGTGGGTGGTGCCACATTTTTCTAACGTTGGGGAAAAAATCTTTCATTTGTGAAATATCTTTCACTTCGGCAAATGCGCGCGAAATGTCGCTGACTCGTTGGAATTCGGCCACCGTTAGCTTGTTTTTCGCGTCAATTTCTCTGCCATCAGAGGCGGCATCTACTATGATTTCCAATCTTTTTACAATGTCATGCAAGCCGCCATCAAAGCTGGAGGTGATTCCTTTGGAGCTTGGGGTCGAAATTTTCGCAGACGCGGAAGTATCGGTGGCAGGCAAAGTATCTTTTTTAAATTTTTTCGTTTTATCTTTCAACAAATGATTAATCCATTTTTTAACATTCGCCGTAATATTCGCCGATTGCTCCCCGTACGCTTGGTCGCTTTGTTTGG
>JAITRI010000032.1 GCA_031288455.1 Puniceicoccales bacterium | reverse complement strand
TGCGGCACCGGCACTCGTGCATCCCCACGGCGAAAGATGCCAAGTGGGCAAGTTCGCGAATGTTCGCACCACAGGGCACAGTTCTGACAAAAAAGTATTGGCCACGCGGTTTTTGGTGTCGATGTCATCAGTTTTGCGGCACCGGCACTCGTGCATCCCCACGGCGAAAGATGCCAAGTGGGCAAGTTCGCGGGCGTTCGCACCACAGGGCACAGTTCTGACAAAAAAGTATTGGCTATGCGGTTTTTGGTGTCGATGTCATCAGTTTTGCGACACCGGCACTCGCGCATCTCCACAGCAAAGATGCACAGTGTCCCAGCCAGCGTAATGTTTGCGGAATGCGTGAGCGCGGTGATGGCGCATTCTTTTCCGCCGGCCGTAACGGCCGGCGTGTCTGCGGTCGCCAATTGCATCCTTCGCTCTGAAAAATCTATCCAGGAAAATGGACACTCTGCTGCGGAGGACAAAATGCATTCGCCGCCAGGCGGTCCGCATCCGCAGGATGCGGCAGTAGCAAAAAATCTGCTCCTTGGCGCTTTGGTGGCGAACAAAATGGCACGGAAGCAAAATCCTTGCCAACGGGCGCCTTTGTCTTTTGTGTGAATTTATGAAATATGCGCATAGAGTTTTGGAAGAAATGTGTGGGCGCAGAGTATGGACAATTTGTAAGCGTTGCGCATGCGACCACATGTGGGCCACAGTGTGCGCCGTTACATTTTGTTGCGTTTTGCTTCGCAATTTGAAACAATTTCATTTGACTACTGCCGTAACAAAAATCATAATACCACGGCGATGTGTGTTGCAGCCGCATCGCGTGCGGCTGACGCCCGTCAGCGAGGAAAAATGGAGTATGAAGAAGAGCAATTTTAACAGTGGTTTTGGAGTGTTTGCATTGGCATTTGTGCTGCTATTGTTGACAGGATGCGGAAAAGTTGAGTTGCTGTCGAACCTGCCGGAAAAGGATGCGAATCAGGTGGTGTCAATCATGCAGCAGCACAGAATACAGGTCGCAAAAAGGGCCGGTGTGGAGATGACATGGACCATAGACCTGAAAAATTCCAGTGACTTTTCCAGAGCGGTAAAAGTCCTGGAGTCGATGGGCTATCCCGCCACGCAGTACAACACCATCGGTCAAGTTTTTCAGAAAAGTGGCCTTGTTTCGTCCCCACTGGAGGAGCGCGCGCGGCTGGTGTATGCGCTTTCGGAGACGATAGCGGACACGCTAAATAAAATCCCTGGTGTTCTGTCGGCGCGTGTACACATAGTTTTGCCGGAAAATGACCCCTATTCGGACTCGGATGTTGAGTCATCTGCCGCCATATTTTTAACCTACAAGGCGGGTAGCAATTTGGATGAGTCCGTGCGCGAGATCAAGTATTTGGTTGCGAACAGCGTGCAGGGGCTGGACTACGACAGGGTGTCCATTGCCATGTTCCCGATTGTGTCGGATGTTGAGACGCAAACGAATAACGTTTTTGACTCCAATGTGAGCGTGTTGGGGCTGAGCATGGCGAGTGATGCGGCGGAGAAATTTGTCATAATTCTCGTAATTTTGGTTGTTCTGCTGCTGAGCGTGGCCGGAGTGGCGATATTCTTCTTCATATCCGCAAGGAGGGCAAAGGCGACATCAGGATCCGCAGTTGCGCCTAAATCCAACGGACCGGTGGTTGTGCAAAGTGACGAGCAGAGCGCCAGCGATCTGGACGAAGAACCGGAAGAGAGTAACGAGAAGAGTGAAAAAGATGAAACGTCTGAGGAAGCGGAAGAACCCGATGGTGAGGATCAGCCGCCAAAGAAATAGCACAGTGGAAATTTAGTGATGTCAGAATCTGTCGAAAGTTTAAAGAGGGTCGTCGCCGGAGACTTTGAGTACTTTAGGAACTGGTACGATTTCAGTTTCAGCGTCGAAAAATATCTCTCGGAAAGGGAGATGGAGAAAGTCTTCAGCGTGTACAGGAGGGAGGTTTTCGACATTTTGGTGAAGTCCGAGTGTAACAAAACTGCATTCCGAAGGCGACTATTGGCGATGTTCAATCTGAGCGACTCCGTTGACTACGAGGTGGACACTGAAATCGTCAGGCTCGCGGTGACGAAAAAGGAACTGCTTGTGCGGACGATGAAGGTGGCCGGTGCAATATTTTTCCACATGGACATTGTCAAAATAATCGGCAAAAAGGCACTGGGCGAGCTGATAAATTTCATCGGGCAGGACACCTACACGTTCATCGTGAAAAGGGGAATGATGCTGTGGAAAATTGTTCCGGAGTTGCATGTTACAGTCACAAAGTCTCCCATCGTCGAAAGGATCGCGGCGGCCGGAAAATTGATACTGTGCCGAGCCTTGGTCGGACTGCCGATCGAAGTGAAGAAGCGGCTGGAATTGATATTTGGGGAGCGTTTTGACATTCCCGAAAGATGCGATGAACCTCTCGCAAGGAAATGTTTCTCGCTCATACAATTTTCCATGAAGAGGGTTAGCGGCGAAGGCGGGAGATAGAAAATATGGCCCAGGCGGACATTTATGAAATTCAGATCGGCGGCTTCGACATCGGGCATGCCGGGAAAGTATTGAAGGCAAAGTCATACGCTGCGCTGACGGAAGGTCATGAAATGCTGTCGTCCGTGCGGGCGAAGTGCGATGAGATTCTCGATGAGGCGCGCAAAAAAAGCAGTGACATAGTGGCGGCCGCCAATGCGCAGGCGCATGGAATCATTGAGGAGGCGAAAAAGGAAAAGGA
The DNA here is from genome assembly GCA_031288455.1 of Puniceicoccales bacterium. GTDB lineage: Bacteria > Verrucomicrobiota > Verrucomicrobiia > Opitutales > JAIRKQ01 > JAIRKQ01. The sequence goes on along the minus strand of JAITRI010000032.1, from coordinate 5,776 downwards.
GGAGGAAAAAAAACGCGGCTATTCGGATGGATTAGAAACCGGGAAGCAGGAAGTTTCCAACGTTATGATGGACTTTGTGACCAAGAGCGCCAATAGTTTCGCAAAGCTGGAGAATGATGTGACGGAAGTGGTAAAAATTGCATTGCGTAAAATAATAGGGAAAATAGACAAGACGGAATTGCTGGTAAGTGTCGTGAAAAATTCGCTGCAGAAAATAAAGTTACAGAAGCAGGCAACACTGAAAGTATCGCCGTCGGAGGCGCAGCTGCTGCGCGATAGAGTGGACGAATTGACGAAGGATACTCCACTGCTGGAATTTTTGGACATTTGCACCGATGCTCACCTTAAGCCGGGAGCATGCATATTGGAAACGGAACTTGGCGTGATAGACGCAAGCATTTCTGTTCAAATAGAAGCCATAGAAGGTGCACTGTCGAAAGCGAGGTCTTAAGCGGGAAATGCCATGGATCAGGATGATCAGAATCCATTCGGATACATAACGAATCAGCTGGAGCAGTCCATAGAGGATTCCACGCTCGTGCAGATCAAAGGGAAGGTGGTGCAGGTGGTCGGCACGATCATAAAGGCATCGGTCCCAAATGTGAAAATCGGTGAGCTGTGCGTCCTCAAAAATCCGTGGGAGACGAGCGAATTGATGGCGGAAGTGGTAGGATTTTCGCAGCAGGTGACGCTGCTGACTCCAATCGGAGATATCCGCGGGGTTTCGACGGCCACGGAGGTGATTCCGACTGGAAAAGTTCACATGGTGCCGGTGGGAGACAAATTGCTCGGCAGGGTGATAGATGGCATCGGACACCCGCTGGATGCCGCCAAGAAGGGCCCTCTCGAAACGACGGATTTTTATCCGGTTTACAGCGACCCTCCGAATTCGATGACGCGGAATCCGATCGATAAGCCGCTGTCGTTGGGAGTGCGGGCATTGGATGGACTATTGACGTGCGGAGAAGGACAGCGCATGGGGATTTTCGCGGCCGCCGGCGGAGGAAAAAGTACGCTGCTTGGGCAAATAATCAGAAATACGGAGGCGGAAGTAAACGTGCTTGCGCTTGTGGGAGAACGCGGACGCGAGGTGAGAGAATTTGTGGAAAAAGACCTCGGAGAGGAGGGACTCAAGCGGTCCGTGCTTGTGATTTCCACGTCCGATAGGTCATCGATGGAACGCCTAAAGGCGGCCTATGTTGCCACCGCCATAGCTGAATATTTCAGGGACAAAGGGAAGAAGGTCCTGCTAATGATGGATTCCGTCACCCGCTTCGCGCGTGCACAGCGTGAAATCGGTCTTGCGGCTGGAGAACCCCCCACCAGGCGCGGGTTTCCACCGTCAGTTTTTGAGACGCTGCCTAAGTTGATGGAACGCGCTGGACAGTCGGAAAAGGGATCCATCACGGCGCTGTACACGGTGCTGGTGGAAGGTGATGACATGACGGAGCCAATAGCGGATGAAACGAGATCCATCATCGATGGTCACATAATTTTGTCGAGAAAACTGGCTGGAATGAATCATTACCCGGCGGTGGACGTTCTGCTGAGTGTCAGCCGCGTATTTAATCAGGTAACGGATGAGCGGCACAGGAAAATTGCGGCAAAATTGCGCACGATTTTATCGAAGTACCAGGAGGTGGAATTGCTCGTTAGGATAGGAGAATACAAGCGCGGCGCAGATAAGGTCACCGATGAGGCGATCGACAGAATAGAGGCCGTTAATAATTTCCTCAAACAGGGGCTTCACGAGCGCGACGATTTCAAGACGACCATAGACAAAATGGCGCAGGCGGTTGGATTGTAATGGCGAAATATGTTCTCGAGGAAATGTTGCGCGTCAGAAATTTCCGGAAGGAAGTTGCCGAGAAAAATTTGAAGCAGGCGCAGAAATTACTCGAGGAGGCCAAGGGAAATGTCACATCCGCCGAAAAAACTCTGCAGGAATTCAGAGTGTTCATGGAGAAGGAATCAGATCGGCTCTACAAAAAAATAATAATGCAGAAGGTGAAAAAGGGATCCGTCGACGAATTGCACTACGCCATAAGAGTCCTAAAAAATAAATTGATTACACACGAACAAAACTTAGAATCCGCAAAGGAAAATTTAACGAAAGCCGAAAAAAATCTCGAGGAAAAACGTGAAAAATTAAAGGAAGCAAATAAAAATGTTGAAAAAATAGAGTCACATAGGTTAGAATGGATAAAAGAAGCGGCGAAGGAGGAGGAACTTGTTCTTGACAAAGAGCTCGAGGAGTTTGCGAAGAGCAAGGTACGTCCGGAGTAATGTGTTTAAGGGAGTATATTATGGCAAGATCAGATGGTGTAAAAGGTAAATTCGACGGGACAGCCAAGGGTGATTCGTTCGAAAGCGATTCATTTTCCAAACGTGAGATCTCAGATGTCGACAAAAAAGGCGTAGATCCGCGCGATGCATGGCTCTTTGAGAAGAAATTTTCAGAGGAAAAGCGCTCCGATGGGAATGCCGACCGCGGCAGACGCGGACTTTTCGGCGATCATTTTTCAAAAAATACTGCGCCGAGTGGCGCCATTGCCGTTTACGGAGATAGCGGACACGTTCACGGCGGTGAAGACGGCATGAGGACGGATGGAACCGCTCGCACGGGAGGAGAGTCACGCCAGTCACACGGTGGCGCCATTATCGGCTACGGGGATCGCGGACATGTGCACGCACACGAAGGCGGCATGAGGACGGATGGAACCGCGCACGCTGGAGGAGAGTCACGCCAGCCACACGGTGGCGCCATTATCGGCTACGGGGATCGCGGACACGTGCACGGACACGAAGGCGGCATGAGGACGGATGGAACCGCTCGCACGGGAGGAGAGTCGCGCCAGCCACACGGTGGCGCCATTATCGGCTACGGAGATGGCGGACACGTGCACGGACACGAAGGCGGGCAGCATGCCAATGCGCACATCGGAGAAAAATTTATTCCGCGGGTGACGCGAGACAGCGGGTCCCAGAATCAGATTTTAGGTGACGGCGCCGTGAAAAATGACAGCAAATTGCGCGATTCGAGGAATAATTTGGATCGCGAGAACGATCATCGCGGTGCCATTCCGGCCATCAGCGGGAATGTCATTCTGGACAACATGCAGACGATGCACATTGATCCGACGTCATCGGAAGCGGCCGGGATAATAAAGAATCTTGGCGTGCAGGTGGCGGAGAAGATAATAGCCACCTATGAGGCGTTGAATGCCAAGCAGGAGGTGCGCATCACGCTCCAGGAAAATCTTCTGAAGGACACGGAAGTGGTAATTTCCAAGGATGGCGGGCGGTTGAATGTCACATTCATGACCGGATCGGATGAGTCGGCCAGCATTCTCAACCACCGCAGTGGGGACCTTAGGTCGCAGCTGATGGAAAGGCTTGCGGACGTAAATAGTGTTGAGATAGAGGTGGAGCAGCAGAATCAGAATGCCAGCGACAATCAGAACCGCGATGGGCGATCCCAGAACAGGTTTGGCAACGAGCAGCAGGATGAAGAAAATCCAGAGCAACAGTAATGTCGCCGCCGGTGCGGTAAAAATTCACAGGGCGACGCTGCCGTAATTTCCCCTGTGGATTTTTCGCCTGCGGCGTTGATTCTAGGAGAAATGCCGCGCAGTTGCGATTAATTTGTCCACATTGCCGATGCGGCTGATTGCATGGCGCTGGCGCATTGCCGAAAAATGCGCGCGAATTGTCTAATCTCTGCGGCGTGCGCGCGCGCGTGGACGTGAGCCATTTGCAGCGGCCGCGTGACACATTTTCAAATATCCGTGTGATTTTTTGCGTGTAATTTTAGCAAAAGCTTGACAACCGATGGTTGCCACCTACAATACTCAACGCTATGTCTACTACTACTCCTACTGATCAGTCCCTACATGTGGCCAATGAAAGTAAGACAATGCAGACTGGACAGTCCACTACCATACATGCTAATCAAGTTTCTGGAAGTGAGACAATTCAGCACGGAAAAGTTGGTAACAATATCACACAAAAAAATGAGCTCGATACAAGAGATACGAATGTGCTCGCCGGCAAATGTCAGCAACCATCAAAAAAGTGGGGCAGTGAAGGCATGGAGACTCTTAACAAAACGTATTCAAAGATGGAACTGAATACTGGGGCGGACAATCGAAAGGAAAAACGTGATAAAGTAGAGACAGCGGCAGAGAAAGTAAACGAGATAAAGCGTGAGCTCGATGAAAAAATTAGCGTGTTGAAAAACCTAGTGATACAGAAATATGGTGAAGCCGAGGGCCAGAAAAAAATCGATGAGATGCAGAAAAACGCCAAAGAAAAAGCGGCGAAAGGAGAAACTAAGCTGGAAGATTTTATCAGCGAAGGCGCAATTTTGAAGGCACTTGAGGGAAAAGACGAAGCCTTTACGAAAGCTCTCACTGAGATACAGGAGACATTTGAAAAATTAAAAAAAGCGCAGGAGGAGCTGGAGCGGGCGCAAAAGGAGCTGGAACTTACGATATACAAGAATGATCCGCAATGCAGCGAATCCTGCTCTTCTGAATGCGGGTCATGCGACGAATGTTCCACTTCTTCCTCTTCTCCATGCTGTTCCACTTCCCCTTCCGAGGAATGCCAAAGTCCTTCATGCGATTCATGTGGGGAGCAGTGTGGGACAGAGAGCTCCCCCACCCTGTCATACGAGGGCGCAACTTATGACAAAATTCCAGAGTCCATAAAGGTAAACGAAAAAATCTCACCACTTTTGGATGAGATAAAAAAACTACATAAAGAAGTTGAGGATCTAAAAACTTCCATTGCAGAAGACATCGCTAAAGCCACAACAGATATCACCAAAGCCACAGAAGACAAAAGCGCAGAAAATTTAGCTAAAAACTCCCAACAAAGGGCCGCAGCCATAAACAGCTTGATTGTGCAAACTGATAAATTCAGTGACACCGCCGAAAAACTAAACAACGCGCGCGCGCAGCTGTTTAATGCAGCATTCGACGCCATCGGCGAGAAAAATAAAAAGGCCGCCTCCGCCAGCAGCGCCAGCTCATCGCAATCGCAATCCAGCAGCACGAGCTCATCGCCGTCGCCATCCAGCAGTGCCAGCAACGAAACGCCGACGACAGACACCATCAGCGAGGCGCCGACGCCGCCATCCAGCAGCTCATCGTCATCGTCGCCATCGCCATCGTCGCAATCCAGCAACACGCAGCAGCCAGTCACCAGCAACACGCCGACGCCGACGCCAGACAGCAGCAACGAGACGCCGCAGCAGACGACAGACACCAGCAACACGCAGCAGCAGACGACGACAGACACCAGCAGTGCCAGCAACGAAACGCCGTCGCCATCCAGCACCAGCAGCTCATCGCCGTCGTCCCCGTCATCATCGTCGTCGTCCACGTCGCCATCCAGCACCAGCAGCAACGCGACGACGACGACAGAGATCAAGAAGGATGATAGCGAGAAGACTACGACAGACCACAAGGGGGGGGCAGAGATCAAGAAGGAGGGAGACAAGACGGCAGAGACCAATGAGGAGGCAGTCACCAAGAAGAACGAGGAGACAGACAAGAAGGAGACAGTCATCACCAGCAGCACCGAGACGAGCAGCGAAACGCAGCAGCAGCCAGAGATCAAGGAGGGGGCAGACGCCAAGAAGAACGAGGGGGCAGACACCAAGAAGAACGAGGAGACAGACAATAAGGAGACAGTCATCACCAGCAGCACCGAGACGAGCACCTAACCGCAGCAGCAGCGAGAGATCAAGGAGGGGGCAGACGCAAGGACG
>JAITRI010000082.1 GCA_031288455.1 Puniceicoccales bacterium | reverse complement strand
CTATTGCGCATGCGGTCCATTTTGCGGCGGATGGCGGCACCCTCCTTCTTGTGCATTTTGGCAATCTCCCCCGCCTCCTCCAGGTGCAGAAATTTTTTGTATTTGCCCAAACTTTTCTCTATGGTCTGGAAATTGGTCAGCGTGCCCCCCAACCACCGGTTGACGCAAAACGGCATTTCGACTGAACTTGCGCCCTCCTTGACTATTTCCTTTGCCTGCTTTTTCGTGCCAATGAACCAGATGTCACCGCCACCGGCAACAATTCCTTTGGCCACCTCATAGGCCTTCTCAATCTGGTCGCACGTCTTAACCAAATCAATTACAGTCACACCGCCGCGGTGATCAAAAATATACGGGCGCGTCTTAGGATTCCAACGCTTCCTCTGGTGCCCGATGTGAGCACCCGCTTCAAACAACTCCTGTGGTGAAGTCCTCATACACTCATCTCCGTTCCGTCGGCATGCGAACCATTCGCAACGCCAACACTATTGGATATTTTCGTCAAATTAATAACTAATTCCGGACGCTGCACATAAAATAGATATTGACAAGATTTTTTTGAAATTTTCTAGCAAATCGCATGATAATCGGAATCGAGAGCTCATGCGACGAGTCCGCAGTGGCATTGTTCGATGAGCGGCGCGGGATAGTATTTGAGCAGATCGCATCGCAAGTTGACCTGCACGCCCAATACGGCGGTGTTGTTCCCGAACTCGCCGCCAGAGAACACGCTAGGAATTTTATGCCGCTGTTCGAAAACTTAAAAAATTTCGGAATTGCTGACCTGCGGCTGATTGCGGCAACAAAGGAACCGGGATTGCCCGGATGCGTTGGGATCGGCCTTGCGGCCGCCAGGGCGCTGTCGCTTATGCTCGCCGTTCCGTCCGTTGGCATCAATCACCTGTGCGGGCACATATTTTCACCGTTCATTGGGATGCATGCCGCTGCAGCTGCGGATTTTTTTCAGGAAATGGAAGAATATTTGCCACACCTGGGGCTGTTGGCATCCGGCGGCAATACTCTTTTGGTCATCATTTCAAAAAATAAACATTCCCAAACCATGGAAATTGTGACGGTCGCCGAGACGCAGGATGATGCGGCGGGGGAGGCATTCGACAAGGGCGCGAAATTGCTGGGATTGCCATACCCCGGGGGAGCCCGCGTGGAAAAATTGGCAAAATTGGGCAATGGGAAAAAATACCACTTCCCGCGCGCATTTTCCAGCGATGGCGACATGAAATTCAGTTTTTCCGGCCTAAAAACCAGTTTGAAATATTTTCTGCGGGACATGGACGAAAATGACATCCGCGAAGCAATGGGCGACATTTGCGCATCCTACCAGGAGGCAATCATCGGAGCGCTGGAGTTGAAAATCTCCCATGCGCTTAAATTATTTCCGGACGTGAGGAGCATCGGCCTAAGCGGCGGCGTGTCGAACAACGAATCACTGCGGGATCGCGTAAAATCTCTGGCGAAAAAATCAGGAGTGAAATCGATTTTCCCGCTGCCGCAGCACAGCGGCGATAACGCATCAATGATAGCATTTGCGGCATACCTGGAGAGCACAATTCCATGCGCATGGATAAAATCCAACTAATTCTCCCGGAATGTGCGACGCTTGGACACGTCCGTCGGAATGCCGCGCAGCAGCATATATTTTGCGATGGCCGCTATCACTATGCAATGGGAAATCTTCCCCGCTTCAACGGAAGCGATTAGGTCAGACGGCGTCACGGTCGAGGCCTTTAGGTTTTCAAATTCATCGAATTTGGTCGGTTTTTCCTTCCTGCAATTCTCCATGAGCACAACATTGACGCGATTGGTCTGTATGGCCGGATTTGGATACATTCTTGCGATCAATTGCGGCCGTTCGCCACAAAATCCCGTCTCCTCCTCCAATTCCCTCGCGGCGGCTTCCTCCGGAGTTTCGCCTCCATCCATCATTCCTCCTGGAAACTCCAGCGAAAAATCATCGGACCCGAAGCGGAACTGTTCAACCATCACGATTCTATCGTCATCCGTCTCGGCGATTACCTGCACCCAATCGCAGCAATTTATGGTGTAGAAATCTCCCGATTGCTTAGTTTCAGCATTCTCAAATCTGCAGCGCAGCGTTTCAAAAATTTCGAAATTTCCCACTCTCTCCTCCGAAATTTTCCTCCATCTGCTCAATTTTACGTTGCCACTTGCATTCACTTTCAACTGGAAATGGTCATTTTTTGCGCATTTTCAACGTTTAAGTGTTGCAAAACCAAAATGTCGAAATATCCTATGGCCATCTTTGTTAAATGGTGCGTAAGGTAAAGACAATAGCTGATCTTCCCTGCCAGGGGAAGCGTGTGTTTGTGCGCGTTGATTTCAACGTGCCACTCGACGATAGGGGAAATGTGTGCGATGATTCGCGCATAGTTGCGACATTGCCGACCATCCGGCATCTGATGATGAACGGCGCAAAGGTAATTCTCGCCAGTCATTTGGGCAGGCCAAACGGCGAAAAAATCGCCAAATATTCCCTGCGCAATGTCGCTCCCGTGCTGGCGAAATATCTCGAACAGCCGGTACAATTTCTCTCCGATTGCATCGGTGAGGAGGTGTCGAAGGCGGTTGAAAAAATGTCCAATTGCAGCGTTGCACTGCTTGAAAATTTGAGATTTTACAGGGAGGAAACTGACAACAATCCCAAGTTCGCCAAAAAATTGGCGGATCTGGCCGACATCTATGTGAATGATGCCTTTGGGACCGCCCATAGGGCACACGCATCAACGGAGGGCATTACGAAATTCGTCAAACGCAGCGTGGCAGGATTTCTGATGGAGCGGGAATTGGAATTTTTGGGCAACAGAGTCGCTAATCCGCGCAGGCCATTCGTGGTGATCCTCGGCGGGGCAAAGGTGAGCGACAAAATAAAGGTCATAAACAGTCTTCTCGAAAAAGCGGATTCCATGCTAATAGGTGGCGCCATGGCATACACGTTCCTCGCCGCTAGCGGAAATACCACCGGTGCCAGTCGCGTCGAACGCGGAGAAATTCACATCGCGCAAGGTGCCATGGACAAGGCAAGAGAAATGAGTGTTCCTCTGCTGCTTCCCGTTGACCATGTGGTGACGCAGACATTTGATGCGGAAAAAATGACGATCGGGGACACTGCCATATCCGCCGTTAACATCGACGGTGGACAGATTGGAGTGGACATAGGACCGCAGACTGTGGAATTTTTCAAAAAAGAGATTGAATCCGCCGGAACAGTTCTTTGGAATGGTCCCATGGGAATTTTTGAAATAGAACGTGCGGCCGCCGGAACGTTTGCCATCGCGAGTGCGGTGGCGAAGTCCGATGCAATTTCAATCATTGGCGGTGGCGATTCCGTGCGCGCCATAAAGGCGAGTGGATATGCGGAAGATGTGTCATTCATCAGCACCGGTGGAGGAGCCAGCCTTGAATTTTTGGAGGGAGCGCCGTTGCCCGGCGTTGAGGCGCTGGAAAAATTACAGTAGAGCGCCAATTGGAGAATAACGATGTCAAACGGGAGAAAGTATTTAATCGCCGGCAATTGGAAAATGAACATTCCCAGTTCGGACGCCGGTCCACTGATCACCGGAATTACGGATGTGATAGGGAAGTCCACAAAGGTCGACATCCTGATATGTCCACCGTTTACGTCCATTCACGCGGCGAAGGAGTCGCTCGATGGATCCACAAATATTTTCCTGGGCGCTCAGAATTTTTTCCCGGAAAAAAATGGGGCCTATACGGGGGAAATTTCAGCCGTCATGCTGCGGGAACTTGGAGTATCGCACGTGATCGTCGGACATAGCGAACGCAGAGCAA
>JAITRI010000057.1 GCA_031288455.1 Puniceicoccales bacterium | reverse complement strand
TACCATGTGGCCGCCCGCTCGCTGGCCACCCAGGGGCTGAGCATCTACGGCGACCACCTAGACGTGATGGCGGTGCGCCAGACCGGGTTCGCGCTGCTCTCGGCGGCCAGCGTGCAGGAGGCGCACGACATGGCATGCATTTCGCACGCTGCGACATTGGAAATGCGCATTCCGATCATGCATTTTTTCGACGGCTTCAGGACATCGCACGAGGTAAATACGTTCACGCGCACAGACGATGCAACGCTCGGAAAGCTAATGGATGAAAATTTCATGGCGGAGCACAGAATGCGATCGCTTTCGCCGGATAATCCGTTCATACGCGGGACGGCGCAGAACCCGGACGTTTATTTTCAATGCCGCGAGAGGTGCAACGAATTCTACGCAAAGGCTGCCGATGTCGTGGAAAAATATATGCGCCTATTCGGGCAGTTGACGGGGAGACACTACGGGCTATTTGATTACTTTGGTGCAAAAGATGCCGAGCGCGTGGTGATTTCAATGGGATCGTCCTGCGAAACACTGGCGAAGGTGGCAAAATTTCTCATGGGAGCCGGTGAAAAAGTCGGCGTGATCAAGGTGCATCTCTACCGCCCGTTTTCCGTGAAACATTTTGCGGCGGCGTTGCCGAAGTCTGTGACCACAATCGCTGTGCTCGACAGAACGAAGGAGCCGGGGGCCATCGGAGAGCCGCTATTTGTGGACATTGTTGCAGCATTGGATGAGGCGAAATCCAGTGGACTCGCGGAAAATACTGACAAGATCACAGTCATTGGCGGGCGCTACGGCCTCGGGTCCAAGGAATTTTCGCCGGCGATGGCAAAGGCAGTTTTCGATGAATTGAAAAATCCCGCGGCGAAAAAACATTTCACAGTCGGCATCAGCGATGACGTTTCGCGGCTGTCGCTCCCGGTGGATGAAAATTTCACGATTCCGGACGGAAATATGTTTGAGGCGATCTTCTTTGGCCTCGGGTCCGACGGCACAGTCGGCGCGAATAAAAATACCATAAAGATAATCGGCGAGGAGACCGACAACTACGCGCAGGCATATTTCGTCTACGATTCGAAAAAATCCGGCGCCATGACCGTGTCGCATCTGCGCTTCGGCCCAAATCCCATAGAGGCCCCCTATTTAATAGAGAAGGCGAATTTCGTCGCATGCCACCAATACTCGTTTCTGGAAAAATACGACATGCTGCGCTACGCACGTTCGGGCGCGGTTCTGCTCCTGAACGCCCCACATGGCAAAGATGATCTGTGGCAACATCTCCCGCGGCGGGTGCAATCCGACATCCAGCGGCTGAAATTGGACGTCTACGCCATCGATGCCTATGGAGTTGCGCGCAAGGTTGGCATGGGTGGGCGCATAAATACGATCATGCAGACGTGTTTCTTTGCGATTTCCGGGATTCTCCCGCGCGAAGAGGCCATTGAAAAGATCAAAAATTCCATCGAAAAAACGTACGGAGCGAAGGGTGCCGCCGTTGTTCAGAAAAATTTTGCGGCCGTCGAGGAAACACTTTCGCACCTGCACAGGCTCGAAACGTCCGGTGAAATAAACGGACATCCGCGGCCGGAGACGGTTTCGGCTGCTGCTCCGGATTTCATAAAAAATGTCACCGCAAGGATGTTGGCGAACGACGGTGATGCGTTGCCGGTGAGCGCATTCCCGCCGGATGGAACGTGGCCATCCGGAACGACGCGGTGGGAAAAACGCAACATCGCCCAGGAGATTCCAATTTGGAATCCGGACCTGTGTATACAGTGCAACAAATGCACCGTTGTGTGTCCCCATGCCGCCATCCGCGCGAAATTTTATCCCACTGATCTGCTGAAAGCGGCCCCCGAAAGTTTCCGATCGATGGACTTCAGGTCAAGGGAGCATCCAAATTGCAAATTTTCCATACAGGTAGCACCGGAGGACTGCACCGGGTGCGGCATATGTATCTCTGCGTGTCCGGCGAAGGACAGGAGTGATGCGTCGAAAAAGGCATTAAATTTCGTTCAGCACGAGGCGGTCGTTGCTGTGGAAAGGCGCAACTATGACTTCTTCCTATCGCTGCCGGACCCAAATCCCGACGAAGTGGCAGCGGATTTGAAAGGAGTACAGTTCAAACGGCCACTGTTTGAATATTCCGGAGCGTGCGCCGGGTGCGGCGAAACGCCATATTTGAAGCTGCTCACGCAGATGTTTGGCGATAGGCTAATCGTGGCAAATGCTACCGGCTGCTCCTCCATATACGGCGGAAATTTACCAACGACGCCCTACTGCAAAAATTCCGACGGACGCGGCCCCGCCTGGTCAAATTCTCTGTTTGAGGATAACGCAGAATTTGGGCTCGGCATGCGCCTTGCAACGGACCAAAAACGCAACATTTGCAGGAAAATTTTAGCGGCAATGCGATCGCACATCGGAGAGGTCCTATGCGACGAATTGCTCTCGGCAAAGCAGACGAATGGGCACGAAATTGCGCAGCAACGCGGGCGCATTGCGCAGTTGCGGAAGATTTTGGCGAAAAATAGTCACCGTGCCGCTTCGCTGCTGTCACAGCTTGCGGACTTCCTGGTGGAGAAATCCGTGTGGATAGTGGGAGGTGACGGATGGGCCTATGACATCGGATACGGCGGACTGGATCACGTGCTCGCGAGCGGAAAAAATGTCAATGTGCTGGTTTTGGACACGGAAGTTTACTCGAACACCGGAGGGCAGCAGTCGAAGGCGACGCCGACTGGCGCAGTGGCAAAGTTTGCAGCGGCCGGGAAATCCATGCCGAAAAAGAATCTTGGTCTGCTCGCCATAACCTACGGGAATGTTTACGTGGCGCAGGTGTCGTTGGGGGCGAAGGATGCGCAGGTGATGCAGGCAATCGCTGAGGCGGAGTCCTACGATGGACCATCGCTGGTGATCGCATATTCCCCGTGCATAGCCCACGGATTTGATCTGCGCGACGGGCCTGAACAGCAGCGCAAGGCTGTCGCGAGCGGCTATTGGCCACTATTTCGCTACGATCCGAGAAGGCGCAATTCCACGGAGGCGGCATTTATTCTTGATTCAAAGGAGCCAAATCTCCCGCTGGAGGAATATATGCGCGGAGAAAATAGATTTCGCACGCTGATGGATAGCAGTCCAGCGCGCGCCAAATCACTGCTTGAGCAGGAGGAGAAAAATATTAAATCGCGCCACTCCTTCTACAGAATGCTGGCCGATCGCAGAGAGTGGTGATGTAAAAATATTCCCGCATTCAGTAAATACCTTGACAGCAAAAGTCCGCCGCATATGGTCGACGCTCAAACGTCAAAGTAGAGAAAATATCAAAATGAATCCCAGTAATAATTGTGCCAAAAATGTTCCGAATTTAAACCATTCGGTGGCGAAAGTGCAAAATGTTGAACGGTCAATGGCAGCCGACAACAAACCCACGTCCGCGGGAATAGAGGATGATTATCAGGAAATTTTCCAGTGGAAACATTTCAATTTATTCTGCTTCCAGGACACGGGAGCACCCGTAAAATCACTGGATGTTGGGTATGCGAAGGAGGTTGAAAATTTTCAACCGACCGCCAATGGCAATTGATCCGCCGCATGCTGCGAAATGGAGCCCAAAACATCCGCAAATCAGAGACCGCGCAATCCAATTGGCAAATTGTTTCCCATATTCGCCATTGTGGCACTCGCCATGACACCCGCAGGAAATTTTGTGACGGATCAAAAATGATGCCCATTGGGCGACATCAGCGACATGGTGGCAAATTGTAAATATTTGCGATTTTACGAATTAAACATTGACACTTGCGTATTTCCCCATATACTCCTCGTAGACTGGAGGCAATGATGGAACAATATGTTGAGGGATATACCGGTGTAGGACATCTGTTTGGCGACGTTGATGGCACTGGAAAAATGGACGTGTATGGATATCAGACTGATGACACTGGAACAACAGAAATATATGGATATCAAACGCCGCAACCGGACAATTCTCAGCACATCAAAAATGTGAATGATTTTCGTGCGCAGCAGTTCAAGTGCGCGCACATACAAAATAAAACTGTACAAAATGCACTCGCTGTGCGCAGCGCTTCGGAGGTGGAGTGTGAAGTGGTTCACAAGCGGCGCAAGTTGAGCAAACATGCCGCGGAGAATGTGCGAAAAATAAAAATTTTACAGATCTGTACCGGATTTGGGCTGCTGGGGATTGGTGTTGGATGTGCCATTGGTGGACATTTCATTCCAAATGATGGTGATACGGTGACGGAAATGGGAGTTTCAATGTCTTCCTTTGGCATCGGGATTTTAGCTTGCGCGTTCAAGGAAACGGCGATCGATGCAGCAAAGCGGCCCGTCGATGAGCAATAGTACACGCGTGGCGAATGAAGTGCTGCAGTGCCATCGGATTGCAGTTAAAATGTACATCAAAATTTTCAAAAAAACTAGAATTTTTGGAAAAATTACTTAGCCTCCGACGAGAGGTATAGGAAGGTGTCAAGGAAAGCCAATATTCCACTGATGAGCATATTCGTCGTAATGGCAGTGCTGCTGTTTGTGGTTGCTATTTTGACGTTTTCGTCTGGCAATTTTTTCTCAAGGAAAATGACATTCTACGCATTCTTCGACACGTCGCTGAATGGTCTTGACATCGGAGCACCGGTGAAATTCAAAGGCGTGCGCATCGGAACGGTGGAGTCCATAGAGATGATATACGACAATGAGCTGGACGAGGCGATGCCAGCTGTCGTGTTCAACATCAACGCGAATTTGTTCAAAACGGTGAGCGGGAATCGCATGCGCGTCAGCGACTACAGGATGTTCTATACGGAACAAATTGGCCGTGGGCTTGCGGCGAAATTGTCGATGGAGAGCATTTTGACGGGAAAATTATACGTTGGACTGGATTACTATAAAAATCACCAGACGAGATTTTCCAGAGAAATCGATTTGAGATACCAGCAAATGCCATCCGTTGCGACGGATTTGGATGAGCTCATGGCGAGTTTCGACGTGATAATGAAAAAAATGTCAAAGGTGGAGTTTGAAAAGATTTCCAAAGGCGCAGTTGCGATGCTGAATGGCATTGCGGACAAAGTAAAAAATCTCAATTTTGACGCCATGAATAGGGCGATGGATGCCATATCCGACGTGCTAGCATTCGACTCTAATACGCGGCAGGGGATCGACAATTCTCTGCATCAGCTTGCGAAAATGTTGAGGGCGCTCCGCGTACTTTTGGTGTACTTGGAAAGAAATCCAAACGCTCTGGTGGCGGGAAAGGCAACGTGAAAAATGGTGCAATGTGTAAAATTTTAATGCTCTACGCGGCACTGCTGTGCGGATGTTCAATGTTTACTCCGCAGAAGGACAATGCCATCTTTCACACTCTCGGAGATCACAGCGCAAATGTGGAAAAAGTGCAGGATGAAACCACCAAGCGCATCGTCATCAATCTGCTAATCGACGAAATTCCCGCCTACGCCGACTGTCCATACATTGCGACGAAGGGCACTGGCAACGTGATAATTTTCTCCGATATCCACCGGTGGGCGGAACCATTTGAAGATGCCTGCATAAGGATATTGCAGGACAGGTTGTCGATGGCAATGAAGGATTCCGCGATGATAGTGTCATCGATGCGCGCGGTCGGCAACACGATGACCAGCGACTACAGACTGTCCGTCGATTTCGATGACATAATATGCAACGCGGAGGAGGGGAGAGTAGTACTAAAATGCAGCTGGTCACTGTTCGACTACAGCGGTCGCGAACAGGTGCTGCTGCGCAGGTATATTGGGATGAAGGAAGTCCAAAATGATGCCTCCTATGAAAGCATCGTGTCAACGATGAAAATCGTGCTGTTGGAATTGGCGGATGACATGGCGAAGGAAATTGAAAGAATGCAACTCACTGCGAAGGTTTCCGGGAAAACGTCCATCAAAAGTCGGAGCGCGCATCCATCGATTTCTGTAGATCATTCATTTCCGCATTGAGCATTTCCGTCATCTCCTCCGCCGACATGTGTTCGAAACAGTCGCAGCGCAGCATTTTACAATCGGCGTGCACTTTCGAAAACGGCAGCGGGATTTTGAACCTATCCCACGAGGATAGCGCGATGCAGCGAAAATATTTCAGTGCGATGATTATCACATCCGCTTGCGCCCGCTGCGCTATCATGGCAAACCCTGACTTTACGCGGTGCATCGGGCCACGCGGCCCATCGGGAGTGATCGCGATCAGCGCCCCTTCGCGCAATTTCTGCACAGTTTCGGCGATCGCCGATAGTCCGTTGCGGCCGCTTGATCCGCGTATTGCGTGCACATTGAGTGCGTCAAATACCGCCGATAGCCATGCCCCATCGCGGGAGGGACTGATGAGGCCATACATTGGACTTGTTTTTGCCGTGAGTTTGCGAAGCAGGTGGGATGCGAACAGATTGCCGTGCCAAAATGCAAATATTGTATTCCGCCGCGCACACCCTAGCGTGTCTCGCATTTTTGGAGAGCTCCTAAAGCGCAGCGTCGCGCAATATAATTTCAGCAAATGGCCCATTATCGCAGCGGTGGCGCGCTGCCACCACTTTTCCAGGGTTTGCTCCTTATGCGGTTTTGTCATTCACCATCAATTTTTGGGAAGAGGATCATTCCATCGGATACGACATTTCCCGCGAGCGAATCTCCGAATTCAACGGCGGTTGTCCAGTTCAATTCCCCACCGTAGCCGAGAGCGGATAATATCCGTTCGGCGATGGATGGCATTGTTGGCATAAGAAGAACGGCCGCAATCCTGACGAATTCTGCTGCGATCGCGATCGTAGTGTCAATGCGCTGCGCATCGGATGCGTCGTTCGATTTTGCTAGTTTCCACGGTGCGCGCTCCTCCATATACGTGTTGATGGCGCTCACGCACTGGAATAATTTTTCAAGAGCTGCGTGGAATGCAAATTCGTTGCACAGAGAGATTATTTCTGGAATCGCTGGCTGCCACAGCTTCTGCAGATTCATCTCCGGAGACTCGTGAATTGTCACCTTTCGCACGGTTCCGTCGCAGTACCTGTGCGCCATGTTGAGCAGCCGACTGACCAGATTTCCAAGATTATTCGCCAGATCACTGCCGTAGCGAACGGCAAACCTATCGGGAGAAAAATTGCAGTCCTGCCCGACTGTCATCTCGCGCATCAGGTAATACCTGAACGCATCCGCTCCAAATTTCTCAGCGAACTCCAGTGGATTTACGACATTGCCGAAACTCTTTGACATCTTTTCGCCGGACACCAGCCACCAGCCGTGAGTCAGCAGAGTCTTCGGCGGTTCAATGCCCAGCGCGTGCAATATGATGGGCCAATATATCGAATGCGCCGGCACAAGAATATCCTTGCCGATGACGTGGTAGTTGGCGGGCCAATAGTCGTGAAAATCGTCGTGCGTGTAGTGCGCGCCAGTTATGTAATTCACGAGCGCATCAAACCAAACGTAGGTGACATAGTTCGAGTCAAATGGCAACTCTATGCCCCAGGACAGCCTACTTTTTGGCCGTGAAATGCACAGATCATTTATGGGCTCCCTTAGAAATTCCAACACCTGCTTGGCTCTGAATTCGGGGAATACGAAATCGCGGTGCGATTCCACATATTCCAGCAACCATTGCTGATATTTTGCCAGCCGGAAGAAATAATTTGTCTCGGATATCTCCACAACCTCTCCGTAGTCGGATGGCCATTTTCCATCGACCTTGTCCTTTTCAAGAACAAATCGCTCAGCAGTTTTGCTGTATAGGCCCGTGTAATCCGCCTTATATATATCACCGGCGTCATGCAACTTCTGCAGGCATTCGCGCACCACACGCTTGTGTTCCTGCTCCGTCGTGCGGATATATCTGTCGTAGGAAATGTTCAATTTTTCGCACAAATCCTTAAAATCCTGCGCGATGCCATCGCAATGCGTCTGCTCCGGAACTCCTGCGCGTTCGGCGGATTGACTAACTTTCTGGCCGTGCTCATCGAGCCCGGTCATGAATTGCACATCGCGCCCCTGCATCCTAAACATTCGAGCGATTGCGTCCGACAAAATTTTCTCGTAGGCATGCCCTATGTGAGGTTTACCATTGGCATAGTCTATGGCGGTCGTAATGTACAATTTTTTCATTGTTTCAGAGAATCTCTACACTTGAAATCGACGTTTACAACACAATTTAATCGTTCTGCGCAAAAAGCGTACATTCGGTCGCGGGATTATGGAAATGTTTGGTTAATTTTGGCTCAGGAAATGACACCGGAGAAGCGAATATCGGAAATTTTCTCGCAGCGCGGATGGCGGTGCAAATTCTCCAGGATTTTCGATTTCCGCAGCTGCAATTCCGAGCGGATTGTCGCACTTGGGCTGTGTATCAGCAGAACATCGCCGCTTAAAATTTTCAGCGGACGGCAGCGGGCGGCAATGTTTTCGCCGACAATTGATGCCCAATTTTCCTGAATTATTTGCTCCGGGGTAATGGCCGTCATTTCAATCTTTCTGATGGCCGCCAGCATCAGCGCTCCGATGTGTTTTTCTCGGCGCGGAAATGAAACGTGTTCTTCGGGTGGCAATCCACGGAATGCCGCTATGAGATTGCGCACGTTGCGATTGAATCGTTTTGAAGACACGCTTCTAATCCAGCAATGTTTCCAAATTTTTCAAATAAAAATTCGTCATGGCGATGTTGTCGACTCCAGTTTTTATGAATTCCCCAAACAATTTATTTTTCGACGACTGAATTTCTCGCATGCGCTCCTCGATGGAATCTTTGCTGATTATGCGGTACACCGTTGTGATGTTTTTCTGCCCAATTCTGTGTATGCGCGCCACGGCCTGTTCCTCGACGGCAGGATTCCACCAGGGCTCCATCAGGAAAACATATTCCGCGGCATGCAGTGTTATGCCGACGCCGCCCGCCTTCAGACTGATCAGCATTACGGCGCTTTCGTCCGAATTTTGAAAATCATCGACGATGGATTTTCTATTTACGGTCGCGCCGGTCAGAAGAAATATGCGGATTGCTGGGATTTCCTTCCCAATGCGCTGGCGTATTTCTCCGAGAAAATCTAAAAATTGACTGAAAACGATCGCTTTTTTCCCTTCCACGGCGATGTTTTCCAGCTTCAGCAGCAGCAGGTCAATTTTCTGGGATTCCCGGGAATTATCATGGCGCAACGCTTCCGGCAGTACGAATTGCGCGCACGCCGCCTGTCTCAGGCGTGTGATTGCCGTCAGAATACTCATGCGCATGCGAGCATTTGACGCGTCGAACCCGTGCAATTTTGCGACGAGATTGCTCTTTACGCTGTCGTAGGCCATCCGCTGCCCGTGGCTCATTTTGCACACTATTTCCAGTTCATTGCGCTTTGGCAACTCTATTGCCACCGATTGTTTTGTGCGCCTTATGGTGAATATCGCTATTTGCCTCTGAAAATTCGCCCGGAAGTCAGGCCGCTCGATGCTATCCTGGAATTGCTTATATCCGCCGAAAAACCCA
>JAITRI010000080.1 GCA_031288455.1 Puniceicoccales bacterium | reverse complement strand
ATTGCGGGTGCGACAACAACCATAAATTCACGCGGAAAATGAATGCGGCGGAACTGATTAATTGCGTTGAAATTGGTCTGATTTACGGAATCGCGGCCATTGGGATATTTCTAACTTTCAGGGTGATAAATTTTCCGGATATGACCTGTGACGGAAGTTTCGTGCTGGGAGCTGCAATTTCCGGAGTTCTCATAAGAAGCGGCGCAAATCCGTGGCTAGCGGTGGTTGCATCATGCGCGGGAGGTGCATTTGCCGGACTGGCGACTGGGGTGATCAATTCATGCTTTAGGGTATCGGATCTGCTGTCTGGGATTTTGGTGTCGTTCATGCTATACTCCGTAAACATTCGCGTGATGGGAGGAATTCCCAACATTTCTCTTGGAAATGCGACGACAATATTTTCGAACGCGAATACGCTGCTGATTTTGTCACTCCTGTGCTCTCTGGTGGTGGCGAAATTAATTTGGCTATTCAGCACGGATTTTGGGCTTGGCATGCGCAGCGTCGGACAAAGTGCAGTTGTGGCCGCGAATTACGGAGTAAACACAAAAATTGCGACCGTGCTAATTTTGATGATCAGCAACGCACTGATTGGGTTGAGCGGTGCGATTTTCAATCAACAGCAGGGATTCGTCGATGTTTCACAGGGCATTGGGACTCTCATAGTTGGACTTGCCGCCGTCATAATGGGCGAAAAATTATTCCGCAGCAGATCATATTTTATTGCGATTCCGGCCTGTGTAATCGGCTCCATTGTCTATAGAATTTTTGTTTGCTTTGCGCTGCACAGTGATTTGTTCGGACTGAAAACGCACGATTTAAATCTTGTGACTGGAGTTCTGATGATTGCCGCCATGGCAATGCCGAAATTTTGGAGGAAATCATGCTGCAGCTGCAAAACATAAACGTATCCGTTTGCGAAGGAGCGGCGCCGTCGCGCGTGATTCTGCGGGATATAAATCTTCACGTTCACGCCGGAGAATTTGCCGTGATAGTTGGCGGAAATGGTGCCGGTAAGTCGACGCTGTTTAATGCCATAGGTGGGGCGATTATTCCGACCGCTGGCGACATCATAATCGGCGGAGAAAATGTCACAAAACTTCCGCAGCACAAACGCAGCCGCTACGTCGCCAGGGTTGTGCAGGATACTGCATCCGGGACGATGTCTACCATGACTGTCTTCGAAAATTTGTCGTTCGCGTTCATGCGCGGCAAGCGAAGAAAAATGTTGCCCTATGGCACATCCGCGCGACTGAAACTTTTTTCAAAAAAACTGGAAAACATTGCCATGGGACTGGAAAAACGGATGCACGATACCGTTGAAAAATTATCTGGTGGACAGCGGCAGATAATAAGTTTGCTGATGGCGACGCTGTCACCTTCAAAAATATTGCTGTTGGATGAAATTACGGCATCACTGGACCCGAAGGTTTCTGATCTCACGATGAAGATTGCAAATGAGATGATAGAGCGTGAATCCCGCACGACACTGATGGTGACTCATAACATGTCGCATGCCGCAGGGTGTGGAAACAGGCTGCTGCTGCTGAAAAATCACCACTTCACCAGAGATATCAGCGGAAATCAGAAAAAAAATATCACCGCGGCGGAATTGGCACGCATGGTGGGAGAAATATAGCGCCACCGCGCGGCGAGCGAAGATGCAATTTGCGCATGCGTACTGCGCGAAGTTACACACTGCAACCGCACGCACCGCTGCACCGGCAATGTCGGCAAACCTATCAAAATGATAAAATTATATCAGCGCAGCGATTGGTTCCGTGGTTTTTTCCAAATGAGCGCGTAATATCTGCGCAAACGAACGTTCCAATGTTTTCCAAAACCGCGTCTGCAGTGTCCACGAAAATGCTCCGTGGAAATTTTTTACTGCCGCTGGTCATCTGTGCTGCGATTTGCGGGTGCAGTTCCGCCGCAAGAAATCACCAGGAGCGACTGGAGAGAATTTACACCACCTGCGACAGAATTTCGGAAATTTCCGATGAGCTGCAGGACATTGAACAGATGATGCTATGCGTCGGGAGAATCCGCGATAGTCCACTGGCGGATGACGCGTTGGATGTGGCGCTTGCCATACACGGTGAGCCGGACGAATTGGAGAAGGCGCGCGCGAAAAACATTAGCGCCGATGAAATCAGAAGCATAAAAATGCACGCGATGGATCTGGTGAAGCAAAAGTCAGCTTTGGAATTTGCCGCGAGCAGGGAAAGGCGGAGAGTAATGGGTGAAGCGCGAGCGATGGAAGCGTTGGAAATTCGCCATAGGTTTTTTGAAAAACTAGTCTCAAATTGCGCCATTGGATTTGGAGTCATCACCGCGATCTTTATTTTTCGAAGATTTTTCTAGTAATTTTTGCGATGCGCAGAGCGTTTGTCAAACGTTTGATTTTTCGCAGCTGTGTGGCGCTGCTGCGTTGATTAGTTCCCGGGGATCGCGCAGGAGAAGCATCTGAGGATTTTTTCCAAAAAAATCTGGATTTTATTTGGCGATGTGCTATACTGTGGTAGTCATGAACATTGATAATGTGGACCCGATAACCACGGGTAAGGAAATTTATGTGCCGACCCCCTATGGAATTCCAGAGGAAGAGTTGCAAACTGTTACCGGTGGCGAACAAAAGTCGACAGTTTCAACGGCGAAAGGTGAATACAATGTGAGTCCGGGAGGCGCACGCGAATCTCTGACCGATTCGCGCGCGATAGGGGGAATCTGCGGGCACGTGCGAGGTCTGAAATTAAAACATGTGTCTGGGAATGTGGGTAGCAGTTCCGGTGCAGGTGTAAAAGACGACATTCATGCTAGCGGCAAACATCACCGCCTGCTACATGAAAAAATTAAAGTTATCAGCGGAGGGCAGGAAGTCCTATGGTCAAGTCTCACGCTGGAGCAGCAGTGCAAGCTGCTGTCCGATGTTTACCATGGCAAAGACCTTGGTGAAAAAATTGAAATAATCCGCCAATTTCAATTGCACTCGAAAACTCTCAAAAAATTTCACAAATTGTATCAGTCGCTCGTAAAAATTCTCAGCGACGCTGGCATTTTGAGCACAAAATTCATCTTGCACAAGCGCACACATCCGCATCTCCATCACAGCGTAAAATATGAACACCACAATTGGAAACATCGCGTCGGCGGCCATTCTTCAAAGATCGATGCGACGGGAGAAAAGGGGCGTTGCGCGCACATTAGGCACCGAAAATGCGCGGAGGAAACTCATTCGGCGGGAAATCCCAAGGACGCAAAAGGAACTTCCACAGGGAAAGATCCAGCACACAAACCCAGACCTCATGGCGCGATTGGACATCACGGGCATGGCGGACGCCGCGCAAAGGGTTAAATTTTTTGAAAAAATCTGTGTGGCATCAGAAATTGCAGGCCGATGTGTCCGTGCCACGGCATGGCAAAGTCTCCTCTGCCACGGAAAATGCCACCATTGATCAAAAGAAATGCCCCGAATGGCAATTGCGGCAGCGGAATGGCACATTGCGATTCTTCGCCGCCGTGGGATTTTTAGATGGCGTTTCGCCGCCGCAGTGATGCGATGTCCCCTGAGAATTGTGAAGCGGCATAGATCAAAATGAGGTATTTTGTTAAATTTGTTAAATTTTCGCAAAAAAAAGACTTGCATAGTCGCCGCATATGTTAAATAATAAATCATTATGGGATTTTTAAATAGCATTGCAAATATGGTCAGGGGCGCTGCGAATGGACTTACGAGAATCGGGGCAGCAGCGATTAATTTTGTAACCGGACGTCGGATAGCAGATGTCCACGATGAAAATGTGCCGCAAAGAGAACTGGAAGTCAGAGTTCCAAATCTGTCAAACAATGCGCATTTTGACGTTGACGACGAAGGATACAATAGTGAGGATATGAAAGCAGCGACTCGCGCAAGTATTATTGAAGCCTACCCCGGATATTTTTCTGGAGAAGAGGGCAATTTACCTCCCGAAGAGATATATTCCATTGTGAAAAAAATTGCCGAAGATATTGTACCACAAGCCCCACAGAACTTGCCCGCTGAAAATGATGACGTTCTCGGAAGAATTCGCGAGGAAGATCGTAAAATAATCAGCGACACGAATAAAGAGTATGAGGAGTCGCAAGCCATAGACGCCGCGAAAGCAAATACCAAAGTATCAGATGAATGCTCGGCCAGTGTGCACGAAATTTTCGGAAAGGTTAATTTGGGCACCTTACCAAGTCTTTTTGAATCGGAGACGCAAAGTATAGACATTGCGGAATACGCAGATATCATAGCTGC
>JAITRI010000049.1 GCA_031288455.1 Puniceicoccales bacterium | reverse complement strand
CGGAGGCATAAAAACCAGAACACCTCCGCCCTCGCGCGCGAAGCGGTCCGCATCCGCTGCGCGGATGCGGTAAAGATTTTCTCATTTGCGCAAATTTTTACAGAATTTGTTTTACTGCTGGACATTTGCAATCAGCAATTTATTCACTCGCCCGATGAATCTTAAGGACACATTAAATTTGCCAAGTACAAATTTTCCAATGCGTGCCGATCTTATTACCCGTGAGCCGGAGAGGATAAGAAGATGGAATGGTGGCGGACTATACGAAAAAATTCAAGCGAAAACCGCTCCAGGTGCCACATTTATTTTACACGACGGGCCACCGTTCACGAACGGATACGTGCACATAGGCACGGCACTCAACAAAATCCTTAAGGACATAATCGTCCGCTACAAGACCATGCGTGGATTCCGCGCGCCATATGTTCCTGGGTGGGATTGCCACGGGCTGCCCATAGAGCACAAGGTCGTCAAGGAGCTCAGGGAAAAAAAGGAAAAATTTGATGCAATTTCTCTGCGCAAAGCGTGTGCGGAATATTCGAAAAGATTCATGGTCACGCAGCGCGCGCAGTTCGAACGCCTCGGGATTCTCGCCGACTGGAAAAACGATTATCGCACGATGGATCCTGCCTACGAGGAGTGTGTGCTGAATTTCTTTGCGGACTGTGTTGCGCAAAATCTCGTCTACCGCAGGAAAAAACCGGTATACTGGTCAATTCCATGCAGGACAGCATTGGCGGAGGCGGAGGTGGAATATGGGGAGCATGAGAGCCATTCCATCTGGGTGAAATTTAAGTTTGGCGATGAAGCGCGTGCGTTTTTTGGGACAGAATTGCCAACCCATGCCGTCATTTGGACCACAACTCCGTGGACGATACCGGCCAACGAGGCAATAGCGGTGCATCCACGTTTAAAATATGCGCTGCTGCGCTGCGGAGTGGAAAATTTCCTTGTGTGCGAGGATAGAATCGGTGATTTTACGCAGACCTGTGGCATCGGAGATTTCCGCGTGGTGGCGGTTTTTATGGGGTCCGAGCTGGAGAATCTTCCGCTGGAGCATCCCATTGTGAAGCGCATCGGCAAGGTTGTGCTCGCCGACTATGTCACGACAAGTTCCGGCACCGGATGTGTCCACATCGCCCCTGGACACGGACTGGAGGACTACGGGACGGGACTTGAGTATGGACTGGATATTTACTGCCCCATCGACGATGACGGCAACTATGAAAACGATGGACAGTTGCCGAGCGAATTGGTCGGCGTCAGCGTCCTGGATGTGGGAGGAAAGTGTGCCGCCAACGATGCCGTTCTTGGGATGCTGCGCAGCTGCGGAGCTCTTCTGGCTGCGCGGAAATATGTGCACCAATATCCCCACTGCTGGAGGTCGAAAACACCGGTGATTTTTCGTGCTATGCCGCAGTGGTTCATTGCGCTGGACGTTGGCGGATTGCGTGAAAAGATGCAGGCGGCCGTCGGAAAGGTCAATTGGGTGCCGCCGTGGGGTGAGAACAGAATAAGGGCGGCGATTGCCTCGCACGCCGATTGGTGCATCAGTCGACAGCGCGCCTGGGGAATCCCGCTGCCAGTTTTTTACAATGAGGCCGGGGATGCGCTGCTAGATGAGCGCGTCGTGCGCCAGTTGGCAAAGAAGATCGGGCGCTACGGGTCGGATTTTTGGTTTGAGGCGAGCGAAAGCGAGCTGCTGCAGTCCATCGATCTTCCGGATGGATGGTCGGCGCAGCGGCTAAGAAAATGCACCGATTCGCTGGACGTGTGGATAGATTCGGGAAATAGTCACGGGGCGGTTTTGAAAAAAAATCCAAATCTGTCGTGGCCAGCGGACATGTATTTGGAGGGCAGCGATCAGCACCGCGGATGGTTCCAGTCGTCGATGTGGACGAGCATAATATCGGGCAATGATGCCGCTCCATTCAGGACAGTCCTGACGCACGGATTCATCGTTGACGCGAACAAAAAGAAAATTTCCAAGAGCGACGGAAAGCCGCAGACGGCGGATGACTATGTGAATAAGTTCGGAGCGGATGTCATACGTCTGTGGATTTCATCGGAGGATTTCCGCAGCGACATAACGATTTCCGATGACATCATAGCGCACGTGTCGGCGACATACAGGACCATAAGAAATACGCTGCGCTTCCAAATCGGGAACCTCTTCGACTTTGATTCTGCCAAAAACGGCATTCCGCTGAGCGCCGTCACTCCTCTGGACAAATGGATACTGCAGAAGACGAAAAAGCTGATCAGTGATGCTGAGGAGGCCTACGATTCCTACGAAACGCACAGGGTTTATCAGCTGGTGAATCGATTCTGTTCCGTCGAATTGTCCGCCACATACCACGACATCCTGAAGGACCGACTGTACACGTTCGCGCCGAATGCACACGAGCGAAGAGCGTCGCAGACAACAATTTACATAATTTTTAACACTGTTCTTGCTTTACTGACACCAATTATTACATTCACCTGCGACGAGGCCATGGCATACATGCGAAATGACAGTGATTTTTGCGGCGATCACGCCCAACTGCTGGATTGGCCAGATGCGGGCGCAATGCCAGATTTTTCCGCCGAAGAGCGCGAATTTGATGGTCTGCTATCCTTCAGAACGCTGGTCAATGAGCAGCTGGAACGCGCCAGACAGAGCAAGCAAATCGGGCAAT
The DNA here is from genome assembly GCA_031288455.1 of Puniceicoccales bacterium. GTDB lineage: Bacteria > Verrucomicrobiota > Verrucomicrobiia > Opitutales > JAIRKQ01 > JAIRKQ01. The sequence continues at coordinate 6,392 of JAITRI010000049.1, read as the reverse complement.
CTTTGGATGCCAAGGTCATCGTTGAGATTTCAGCAAATGATCCCGTTGTGGCATTGCTGGAGAGAAATTTTGATATTTTGCCGGAGACATTCATCGTCTCACAGGTGGAGCTTAGGATTGTTGACGCTGCGGAACGCTGTTCCGTTGCGATAGTTCCCGCCGATGGCGAGAGATGTCCGCGCAGCTGGAAATGGGTACCATTTCTCGTGGATGCCGGAGAATTTGGGAGAGTATCGCCAAAATGCCGCGAGGCGCTTGCCGAGAAATATCCGGAAATTGTAGTGTAAATTTTATTGTCCATGAGTATTTTAGACACAGCTTCGACAACTCCTTCCGGTAGCGGCGGCGCGCGGAACATTAGCGTTCGCAGGAATGAGGATTCATTTTTCTCAATGGCGGATGCCCGCGAGGTAATAAGGATGAGGAGAGAAAATGCATCCGCGGACAGCGTTGAGCAGATAATCGAAAAGAAAAAGGATATTCTCGCCCAGCAGTCGAATGCGTCTGTGCCACAGAAAGTTGGGACGGCGTCCGTCGCTGACATTTTCGGATTCAATCCGATTCAATCGAAGCAGACCAACGTCGGCGACAGAGATCCGGAAGATGTCCCGCAGAAGTACAGAAAATACTACAAATTGCTGCTGAAGCTAAAGGATGACGTGAAGAGGGGGCTTTCGAAATTGACCAATGAGAACCTGGCGATTTCGGTGGGGCAGTCCAAGCAGGATGGCGTCGATCAGGAAATCGAATCCTTTGATTCCGAGTTCGCCATAAGCCTGATGTCCAATGAACAGGAGGCGTTGACGGAGATAGAGGAGGCGATTCAGCGGATTTATGACGGCACCTATGGCATCTGCGAGTTGACCGGCAAACCAATAGAACCGAAGAGGTTGCTGGCGGTTCCCTTCGCGAAATTTTCGATGGAGGGGCAAATGGAGCGGGAAAAAACCAAGCAGTCCGACGTCTCACGCGGGTCGATTTTTCAGTCCGATCAGTCCGATGACGAACTTTCCGAATTCGAGGCGGAAGACGATGAGTAGCGCCGTGACGCATTGCCTCCGAATCGCTGCTGTTGTGCTTTTGGACCAGCTGACGAAACTTGCGGCGCATTCCATTTGGCGCAGTTCACCGCTTGTGGTTGTGAAGCGGTTTATGTGTTTCGGCTATTGCGAAAACACCGGTGCCGCCTGGAGCATGTTCAGGGGAAGTTCTTCGCTGCTGGCGACCGTCGGGATCGTCGCAATGGCAGCGCTGATAGTTTTTCGAAAAATTTTTGACAGCCCATGCAAGCAATTCGCCGCTGCGCTGATTTTTGGAGGGGTTTGCGGGAACTCCATCGATAGAATTTTCCGCGGACATGTGATAGATTTCATTGGAATTGATTTAAAATTTTACAGATGGCCGACATTTAACGTCGCCGATGGTGCAATTTTTATTGGGACGGTAATTTTGCTATTTACTTTTCACAGAAAAATGCAAGAAGCAGGCTAATTCCATGTTTTACTAGCTAAGAATTGTACGAAAATGTCGAATTGCACAAAGCCACTCATTCACGTATCGAATCTTTGTAAAAGTTATGGCAATAGCAAGATTTTGAGTGGCATATCATTTGACATAGAGAGCGGCGATCTTGTTTCCGTCATAGGGCCATCCGGCTGTGGCAAATCGACGCTGCTGAGGTGTTTAAATTGTCTGGAGGTGCTGGATGACGGCGAAATTTCCATTGACAGCATCAGACTTTTGGCGTCCGATCACAGAAAAAATGAGAGTCTATTTTCGCGGCGCGCCAACAGGTTACGATTGAATGTGGGCATGGTTTTCCAGGAATTTAATCTGTTTCCGCACAAAACTTTACTCGGAAACATTACACTTGCGCAGACGGTCGTTAAGAGCGAAAGCGTCGGGAAGGCGCGTGACTTGGCCATGTTTCTCCTGGAAAAAGTCGGACTCGGAAATTTCGGAGAGCGGTATCCGTGGAGTTTGTCAGGCGGACAGAAGCAGCGGGCGGCGATCGCGCGGGCGCTGGCGATGAAACCGAAGGTGATGCTCTACGATGAGCCGACTTCGTCGCTCGACCCGGAGATGATAGAGGAAGTGCTCCAGGTGATGCGCGATCTGGACAATGACGGCATGACGCAAATAATTGTCACGCACGAGATGCGGTTTGCCAAGGATGCCTCGGACTACATAATTTACATGGAAAACGGCGAGATTGTGGAAATTTCCGATGAGGATGAAATTTTCATAAATCCACAGGACGACAGGACAAGGAGGTTTCTCAAGAGGTACATGTGATGAGAGCACTATTCGCATTGCTATTTTTACTGGCGAGCGTGTCAGCTTCGGCGGAGGACCGCGTGCTAAAGTGGGCGGCGGACCCCGGAAGTGGCGCTCCAAATGTGTTCTACGCAGATGGAGATTTGTCGAAGCTTTGCGGATTCGAGAAGGATATCATAGAGAAGATTGCGAATATCATCGGCCGAGGAGCAGTATTTTGCCAGAACGATTGGGAAGTTTTAATCCCAGGACTTCGCGTCGGGCTATACGATGTGGCGATCAATGGCATTGTTCCCGATGATACGCTGTCATCCGCTGTGATATTTTCCGATCCGTACTACGCCTGCTCTCTGTCGCTGATCGTCAGAGAGCAAAACGACCGGATACAGTCCGTGTTGGACTGCAACGGTGCGACGGTTGGAGTTTTGCAAAATGCGAAATCGGAGGCGATTTTGGTGGGGAGCATAAAAAAAATCAACGTCATCAGCTATCCCAGCGAATACTGTGTGCTGGAGGATTTGCGAAATGGCAGGGTTGATGCGGCGCTGCTGGACGGTCAAATTGCCGCCTACTACGTGGCAAATTCGTCTGATTTGCGCATTGTCGACAGCGTCGGCGAGGTCAAATATTCCATTGCCGCGGCGCCCGAGAATATTGCTCTGATGTGCGAAATTGACCGCGCCATTGCCGCGATGAAAATGGACGGCTCGCTCGATGCGATCGTTGCAAAATGGCATTTGGACAATGACAGCTATAGGAAATTGGCGGCGAATGTTAGGTCCATAAGGCCAGAAATTTCGAAAAATTTTCAAGAAAAATTTTCAAAGGATGTGAAATTGCACGGTGGATACTTGAAAATGTTGCCATTTTTCGCGAAGGCTGCCACTGTCACGCTGTCGCTGTCAATTTTTGGGATGTCAGTGGCGATTATTTTTGGCCTTGGGCTTGCCATGGTCAGAGTGTTTACGCCCAGGTGGATAAGCGGCATTGCGATACTAATAATAGAATTTTTGCGCGGGACGCCGCTGCTAATACAGATGTTTTTTGTGTTTTACGGACTGCCATACATCGGCATAAGGCTTTCTCCGATGTGCGCCGGAATACTGACGCTTGGCATAAACTATTCCTCCTATGAGGCGGAAAATTTTCGCGCGGGAATGGCGGCCGTTCCGCATGGACAGATGGAAGCCGCCCGGGCGCTCGGAATGAACCAGTGGCAGGCGCTGCGCCACGTAATTTTACCGCAGGCATTTGCGTTTATTTTGCCGCCGCTCACCAATGATTTCATTGCGCTCCTTAAGGATTCATCCCTTGTTTCTCTCATTACGATCGTTGAGCTGACGAGGACGTACACGATGATCGCCAGCAATTCGATGGATTTTTTTGGTACCGGTGCGATTGTTGCGCTGGTTTATTTTCTGATAGGATTGCCGTTTGTGTGCCTTGCGCGGCTGGCGGAGAAGTATTTGAGGCTTGAGAAGCGGGCATATTTCGCGCGCAAGTCGCTAAAATAGCGCATTTGGACTAATTTTCGCGCGGGATCGCATCGCATAGACCACAGCCGATGGAAAAATACGCGTGCGGGGAATTTTGTTGCGCATTGGCCGTGTGCTGTCTAAATGTCGGCAATGGAAGCGGTGTGTCCCTTCGAAAAAAAACGCCCATCGGCACTGAAAAAAGATGATGAATATTTCATGGCGATGGCCTACAATCGGGCGATAGACGCGTGGAGGTGCGGTGAGACTCCCATTGGCGCCGTTGCGGTGATGGGAGATGAAATTATCGCGTCCGCCTGCAATTCCGTGGCGCGGCTTAGCGATCCGACGGCGCATGCGGAGATGCAGGTGATAACGCAGTCCGCGCGCGTAGTTGGAGATTGGCGGCTGAATGGTGTGACGATTTACGTGACAAAGGAGCCGTGTCCCATGTGTTCAGGGGCGATGATCATGGGCAGAGTGGGAACTGTAATTTTTGGAGCAAGGGATGCAAAAATGGGATGTCTCGGCGGATGTTTCAGCATGCAGAACCTCAGCGGCATAAACCATCGTCCGGTCGTAAAATCCGGCGTGCTTGAATCGGAATGTGCGGCGCTTTTGCAGGAATTTTTCGCAATGAAACGCTGCAAATAACTCCGCATCCGTAGGATGCGGACAGCTGCGCGTATCTTTCGGAAATCTTCGGGAAGCGAAAAAAGACAAAGGCGTCGGAGCCCCAAAGACAAAATCGTAGGGAAACGAAAACTAAAGGTAAAGTCGCCGCACAGAAAACCTAAAGACACCAGCATCGGAAGGATTAAAAACACTGGCGCCGGGGATTTTTTTTATTTGTGTCTCCGGCGGGCAGGGGCGCAGCCCCTGCACCCGCCGCATCCGCTTCGCGGATGCGGAGCGCTCCGCGTGTGTTTTCCTGTGCCCCTTCGCATTCCGACGCGCCTACAATTCCCCCCTCCTCGCCTTAGGCGAGGAGGGGTGGGGGAAGAGCACGACAGCTGCGCGCATCTTTCGGAAATCTTCGGGAAACGAAAAAAGACAAAGGCGTCGGAGCCCCAAAGACAAAATCGTAGGAAAACGAAAACTAAAGGTAAAGTCGCCGCACAGAAAACCTAAAGATTTAAGCATCGGATTCTGAGGCAAAAGCAAAACCTCCGGAAGATTTTATGAAAAAATAACTTATTTTCACTCGTAGTGTCCCTCCACCTGCACAATTTTGATGGTGTTATTTTTTTCATCCATTTCGTATACGACCCTGTCGTCTTTGTTGGCTCGCCTTGACCACAAGCCTTTTAGATCTTTCTTTAATTTTTCAGTGTGTTGTCCAAATCCTGAGTCGTTGTGGTATGGATTAGTCTCAATGTTGTCGAGTATTATGCACAATTTTGCTACGTATGCTTTGTTCGTTTTTTTCTCCTGCGATAGCATTCCAAAAATTTCATCTCTGGATTGCACTAGCCTAAACCTTTTAGCGGGCCGCTGAGGTGCCCCTGCTGGCGAGATAGACCCCGAACAAGTCTCCCGTTTGATGCGCAAGTCAGAAATGACATATTCGCTCTGTGTTTTATGAAAATTTATGCAGGCACGGCTACCGGTTGTGAGTTGAAAAGTTTTTTCCACGCCACATGCCTGTGTGCCATTGAAAAGGCTTTTAAATTTTTCCTTCAGTACTTTTTTTTCTTTGGAAGTAATATTTTGCCACACTTCCCCGGAAGATCTTTTCATCGCAACCTCTGTCCCATTCCCATCATCCAATACGATCTTTACCTTTTCGGATGGAGCTTTGGATTTTTTCTCGTCCGATACAGGCTGCATAAAATCTCCCGCAACACGATTCTCGACCCTGCTGCGGTGTTTGATTTTTTTGGTAGCTGGCTTCGAATATCTTGATTTGAGTATCGCAGTTGCCAGATGTGCACTTTTCCTCGAGGAGGACACCAAAAGCTTGGTCGAATTTCTCAACTTTATTCGATAATCACATTTCTTTTTGGTCGCTGGCTGCGTTGTTTGCTTTGTTTTGGCCACTTGCCGATTCGACAGATAGAAATAATACACATTTCTAATGTTTAGAAAAAAATTAACTATAACCAGAAGCATTGACCTTTGCCATATATTTATACTTTTGGCGGCATTAGCCGTTCCGTAGCCAAATTGTCCGGTTATTTTCATTGCATCCATTATTTACACATCCATATCCACTATTTGTTATTTTGTCAATAAGATTCGCGCGCCACACATTTTCTATTTCCCAAAAAACCGCCGCCGCCGTGCCGTTTTAATGCCTCCGGCGGGCAGGGGCGCAGCCACTGCACCCGCCGCATCCGCTTCGCGGATGCGGACCGCGCTGAGACTTCTCGTTGTGCCGCGAGCATTGACTTCCCTCGAACACGTTCCGTTTATGTTTATTTTGTTTATGTTTAAATCACCGTTGTGCTAATTTATGCCTCCGGCGGGCAGGGGCAAAGCCCCTGCACCCGCCGCATCCGCAAAGCGGATGCGGAGCGCTCCGCGTGTGTTTTCCTGTACCCCTTCGCATTCCGACGCGCCTACAATTCCCCCCCCTCCTCGCCTTCGGCGAGGAGGGGTGGGGGAAGAGCACGACAGCTGCGCGCATCTTTCGGAAAT
>JAITRI010000025.1 GCA_031288455.1 Puniceicoccales bacterium | reverse complement strand
TCCCGAATTTCCCAGGAGCCGTGCTTTTGTTTGGAGTGAAGTCCACGGCGCCAATATTTTTTTAACTTTTCCGCGAGTTTATTGGGCGCGCCTAGACAATGAGGAAAAATTCCAGAAATCGATTCCCGAAGAGAATGTGTGCGATGCTTCCGATCACCAGAAATGGAGCGAATGGTATCTCACGCGGTATTTTGAATGCTCCACGCCTAATGATTTTCATCACCAGCAGCGGCGGAATCGCAATGGCGGTGGAGATGAAACAGCCGCCGAATAGTGCCACAAAACATCCGCGCCAACCGATAAAACCGCCTATCATTCCCATGAGTTTCACATCACCAAAGCCGACCGCTTCCCTCTTGAGGATGATTTTCCCGAGCGCAGCAATCGAAAGCATCAGTGCGCTGCCGAAGCAGATTCCAATGGTGCAGTCAACGAAAGAAGATGCGATTGACCGCTCCCCGTACCACTGCGGAAAAATCAGCGAAACGGCGATCCCGGCGACCATCCCACCGACTGACATTGCGTCGTATATTTCCATCGTGTCAATGTCAATGAACGCGATCACAAGGAGCAGTGAGCAGAATGTGCTGCCGATTATGAAGTGCGCGAGCGATGCGGATGTTGCGAATACGCTGACGAACATCACCGCCGCCATCAGTTCCATCTCAAAGTAGCGGAATGGGATCTTCCTCCCGCAGCAGCTGGCTTTTCCTCTCAAAAGTAACCACGACAGCAGTGGAATATTTTTCCAGAATGGGATTGCCGCACCGCATTCGCAGGTCGATCCTGGGAACAGTATCGATTTCCCGGATGGAATGCGGCACACACACAGGCACAGAAAACTGCCGACGCAGGCGCCGACTATGAAAACAAAAAATAAATTCACCGCCGTAATCATCGCAGCATCCTACTGGCGATGTCTATGACTTCAATGATGGATTTTTGTGCGGCGTTAATTATGTGACTTTCCATCGCTCCCGAGCGCCTGAGTTTTTTCATGACGGCATCCGTTGTTTCGCTCAGCATAATTTGTACGCCGCGCTTTTTGAGTGACGAAATCGTAAGCCGCAGGCTCTCCAGTCCGGTAACGTCGATGAATGGCACATCGAACATGCGCAGGATTATTATTCTGTCCTCGTTTTTCACGGATGACAGCGCGCTGGAAAATTTATCGGTCATTCCGAAGAATATCGGCCCAACGATGGAATATATTGCGATGCCATCCGGCACCTGTGAGAAATCGTAGTCCGCACGCTTCCCTTTTTTTATGCGGTCGATGCGGCTGCTGCCAGCCATCCGGTGCATCAGCATCAGCGCCGATAGCATGATGCCGGCATTCACGGAGACAACTATTCCGCAGAACAGAGTCAGCGCAAAGGTGAGAACAAGAACCGCAGCATCGCCCTTTGGCGCGTACATGAGAAATTTGCAGAAATGTTTACAGTTCATCGTTTTGACGGCAACGGCGAACAGTATCGCCGACAGAACCGATAGCGGAATAAATTTCGCGAGTGGCGCCAGAAAACAGATTATCAGGCACAGAGCGGCGGAGCTCACAAGTCCGGCCAGCGGAGAATTTCCACCGACTTTTATGCTAACAACTGTGCGCGCAACGGATCCAGTGGACGCTATTCCGCCAAACATTGGACTCAGTATGTTCGCCAGTCCATGTCCTATGAGCTCCTGATTCGACGAGTGTTTGGTCCCGATCAGGCTGTCGGAAACGACGGCGCACAGCAGTGATTCGATCGCTCCGAGGATGGCGATCGCAAATGCGGGTGCCAGCAGCTTGTGAATTAGGCTGAATGACAGGTGTGATGTTGGCGTGAAGGAGAGCAGTTTGTTCGGCAGTCCTCCGAAGACGGATCCTATCGTCGCAACGCTTTCGAATTTAAATGTCGCCTGCATGACTATTCCGAACACCATGGCGACAAGTGCTCCTGGAACTTTTCCGAGGAATAATTTTTTCCGCAGCAGCATCGCAAGCAGTGATCCAACGGCTAAGCAGGTCGTGTGGATGTCAAGCGTGTGGAATACGCGCACCAACGCCGCTGTTTTTTCGTGCAAATAAATTGGCAAATGGTCACACTTCAGCCCGAAAAAATTTGGAATTTGTCCCGTCAACATGTTTACTGCGATGCCGGCGGTAAACCCGACGATTACCTGTTCCGGGATGAATTTTATCAGGCGGCCGCATTTGAATATTCCCATCAGCAGCATGATTATGCCCGCCATGATTGTGGCGATCTGTAATCCTTCCAGGCCGAATGTGGACGATACACCCACCAGTATTCCAACGAATGCGCTCGTTGGTCCGGAAATTTGTACCCTGCTGCCGCCGAATAGCGACACCACGGCCGCTGCAACTATTGTCGTGTAGAGCCCGGCTTCAGGTTTTGCGCCGGATGCGATGGCGAATGCCATTGACAGTGGCAGTGCTATTACGGCGACGACGATGCCGGCAAGCACATTTCCGTAAATGTTGCCTCTTCGGAACAGGCCCGCGCGGGCCGCTTCAACAACAGCTATCATAGCTTCACCCAGAGAGTTGTCCCATCAGTCCGCACAAGTCAACTGTTTTTGTGAGAAAAATGGCACATCCAACCTAGGTCACCACAATATCACATTGTGGGGATTCTTCAGTAAAAAAATGTGTAATTTGCGTTTTATTTTCATAAAATTATAAAAATTTCACGGCGCTGTGCCACCGAAATGCCTTGTTTTCCGCCGCAAAAAGATATTAAATTGTCGAGACAATGGTGAATATTCCGGACATTGGTCGATTTGCGACGCGGCATAGGGAATTGGAGGAGCAGATGAAGCAGCCGGATTTTTACGGAGACCACAGGCGGGCGAGTGCCGTAGCGAAGGAGCACCAGAAGATCGGGATGCTGCTGGCGAAAAATGAACGCGTGGGAAAGATTTTGGAGGAAATGGCATCGTTGGAGTCAATATTGGCAGATGTGGGAGAGGACGTTGAGCTGAAGGAATTGGCCAGGAAGGAGATGGAGGAGAATGGCGCCGAAGTTGAGAAATTGCGCCGCGAGATGTTGCTGCTTATGATTCCGCCGGATCCGAGTGATTCGAGGAACACTGTGATGGAGATTCGAGCTGGGACTGGTGGCGAAGAAGCGGCGTTATTTGCCGGAGATTTATACAGGATGTACGCGAAGTTTGCCGAGTCCAACGGCTGGAAGGCGGAGGTTATGGCGACAAGTGCGGCGGTCAGTGGAGGGATAAAGGAGGTAATATTTTTAATTTCAGGGGATGAGGTCTACAAATTTCTGAAGTTTGAGAGTGGAGTACACCGTGTGCAACGTGTCCCGGTGACGGAGGCGAATGGAAGGATTCACACATCGGCGGCGACGGTGGCTGTATTACCGGAAGCGGAGGAGGTTGACGTTACCATAGCGCCTGAGGATTTGGAGATCACCGTTTGCCGTGCGAGTGGTCCGGGAGGGCAGGGCGTGAACACCACAGATTCTGCGGTACAAATTTTGCACAAGCCGAGTGGAATGACGGTTTACTGTGCCGATGAGAGGTCGCAGCAGAAGAACAAGGCGCGGGCGATGAAGGTATTGCGGTCACGCTTGCTGCAGCGGCTGGAGGAGGATGAGCGTGCGAAGTATGCCAAGACGCGCAAGGATCAAATTGGCACCGGAGATCGTTCCGAGCGCATACGCACCTACAATTTTCCACAGAATCGGCTGACGGATCACCGCATTGGGTTGACGCTTCACAATTTGCCGCAGATCATGGATGGGGAGATATGGGAATTGATCGAAGCGCTTCAGAATGCGGATTTGGAGTCGAAACTTTCTCCTCTGCTGTGAAAATTTCCGCAGTTTCATAGGATTTCCGCGCGTGGAAAATGAGATTTACGGAAAAATAGTGAAGAATTTTTAAAGAAAAAACTTGCAAAGGGCGCCGCGGATGGTAAACTTCGAGCAGGAGGGCCGGATGTGGAAACACTGCTTAGAAGAGGATTCAAG
>JAITRI010000041.1 GCA_031288455.1 Puniceicoccales bacterium | reverse complement strand
GTGTGAATTTTTCAACGGCATTGGTGACTGCGGTGGTCTCAAAGACAATATCAGCGGCACAAAAGAAACATTCGGAAACGCCCAGCCAGTGCACGTAGAATCCGGCGCTCAGGGATTTTCACTGGGGCAAAGCAGCGGCGCACATACAGAAAACAAGGCTTTGAATGTCAGACAGTTGGAAGCTGAGGGAAATATTGGTGTTGTCGAAAAAATATTTCTTGCAACGGCGCACATTGCGATGTTTTTAGCAAAATTCGTCAATTGGCGATCTGCCATCGATTCAATCAAAAGTAAAATAGACACAATTTGTGACACATGGAAAAAGATTGCCGAAAAATATGACAACTATGGCGCGTGTCTTTTGGAAAAATGCAACGGCAGGAAGTCAGGCATTAAAGATACAATAGGGGCATTTGGCAAATGCGCAGATTACAACGGCAAGGCCGCAAAGTTCTATAAATTAGCAGAAAGGTCCTTGCAGTATGGAGCAATGCGCGATGCGGCGATGGCAATGCAAAAAATTGCTGAACTGCAGAAAGATAATCCACAGGCATGGGAAAATGCTGAGAAAGCGTGGGAAAAACTTATCAAAACTGAAAAGAACGTTTCCAATGATGTGGCCAAACTGGACCATTGTTTGGAGCAAAAACAGAAGTGCTCGCCCCGGTGATAGCGGCTGCATGCACCGTGAAATATCTGGGAAGTGGAGACGTCTGGGATAATCGGAGCTGCCATACTGATCCATGTGTCACACTGTCCACATTGCAACCTCGGTTTGTAGCATTGACACGCAATCTTCCATGGCGCAAAAAAACTATTGGCCCTTTTTCCAGCTTTGGGCGCAGCACTCAAAAGACACAGGTGACACTTTAGACGCCTGTCGGCGATTACATGCCTCCAAGGCGACTTTCATTCCGCCGGATAAACCTTTTTGTCGGCAACGAATCCTCCGCTGTTGACGGCTTCCCAAAATTCACCGGCAAGCTTTACTATTCTCGGATCATTAATGACGCCTTTCAATCTATTCGTTCGGAATCCATGCTTTTTGGCAATTCTCTCGTCCAATACAACCTCCGGCAAGATTGACTTCCAATCCGTTTTGCTATGAACGGGCACTGGAATAAACCCGTCCCTAATGTGCGAACGATTCAACTCGAAAAGATGCATGTGTTTTCCGTCAATTTCTAGATCCAACGCAGTGAAATATCCCTGTGTATTAAATTCCCTCCACGTCGCACTTTGCAAATTTAAATAGTGAATATTATTATTAGCGGTTTCCATTTTTTCTCCTTTTTCGAAAAGGCAACCTACACTAGGCAATAACTCCTCAGAATCAACTGTTTTTGGATTAAATTACGCTACTCTTGTATGCTTCCGCATTGCAGTTTGCCTTCATCGTCGTACTGGCGAAACACTCTAAATATTGGGCTCAAAATTGTGTCAATTTCTGTATTGGAGCTGCGTGCGTGATCACGCTTGAGACCTTCTTTGTAGTGTCCGACAAGAGTGAATGGCACGTTATGTGGAATAAACATTACCGTGTTATTGGTGGTCCATCCCAATCCTGGAACGAAATATCCACCCAACACCAGATGAGGAGGCACTTTATAGAGCGTACATGCTGTTCCAAATTGCGATGCAAAAGTCCCGGCACAGGTACACACAAGAGACGTGCGCATCATCTTCTTCGTTTCGTCGGGAGTGGATGCAGTTGTAATGTCGTATTTATCCATGATGGAGGCTTCTTCCGCGCGCGAAATATAGATGTGACTATTATCTTCAGTTTTTCCAGGAATATTCATGTGTTTTAGCATTTCCATGGAAAGCGCATGAAATGCAGCCAAAGCCACCATGGCCTCCTTTTCAGTTATGCCGTGCATAGTCAGCAAATTTTTCAATTGTTCTTCTGTAATAACCTTCGGATCTATGTCGTCGGACGCAAACCATGCATATTCATCATCTGGAATGTTTCTAGCTTTTGTGATTAGACTCCTGAAAGCAAGTTCTTTCCCATCTGCCTCACCAAAAGAGCTCTGGAAATAACTTTCGAAAAATTTACGCGCATCAAAGCCAGACTTAATTTTTTCTTGGCAGATTTTAGTAAATGCATCCATGCATGCATTTGCCGATTCTGTGGGTTCGTTTGTTTCAGGTATAATACCGTTGAGATCATTTAAGTTGCATTTGGTACGGATCTCCAGTCGATATCCAATGAATTGTTCTGCATAGTCTGGTTTAAATTCATCATCCCTTAGCGTGATTGCAAAACTGGCCATTTCCAAAATGATTTTTTCATTATTTTTGAAATTTTCTATGCCGGAAAATGCATCGGCATTATTTTTGATACACTCCGCAATATCGAATACGTTGCTTCCATTTGTAAAATTAGAACTGTTGAACAGCATGCCGGGCGTAAAGTTTTCACTGTGCAAAATCGAAGCAGTTGCCAGCAAAAGTGGATCTTTTTCGATTACTTTTGCAGTGTCTTTGGAGATGGCGGTGCTTGCTGTGGCCGTGGTGCTATTTGAGAGGGAGACAGTGCTCGAATTTTTTTTGCCAGCTGCTGTCGGTGCGGGTTGTGTTGTAATTTTTTTATGTGCCGCAGTACTGTTAACTGCTTTAGCATTTTTGCCCGTTGCTACGGGAATGGGAGTTTTTGTGGCAGCTGTCCGCGTATTCGCCTGTAGTTGTGCAGTTCTTTTTTTCGTTGCTTGACAGTGTGGAGTTGGCGCCCTCGTCGTTCTTGTGGCGACATTTGCCACAGTCTGCTGTGTTGCTCTGGTGCTAATGGAGGAACAATTTACTCCAGCAGGAATGCCGTTTTTGTAGACGACTGAATCCGCCTTGCCATTGCTGATACTTTTGGGATTTTTTGTGCCAATGGCTGACGAAATGCGAATCCCGCTCAAACTTAGACCGTGCGATTTTCCAATAGTCACGGTGAAGATTGTAGCCTTTGAAAAAATTTTTGCAAGCGAAAACCACTCCGTCGGTGTTCACAGCTGCAGCGCGATGCCATGGGTTACGGCAGCCATGCGGAATTCCACTGGAACCGGAGAGGCATGTTACGCCGCTAAGCTGGGAAAAGGAAATTCGGCCGCCGACGATGGTCACTTCCCGACGCAGAAATTAGAAAATATTGCGTCCAATATTTTCTCGTGGCCGTAGGCGCCGGTGATTTCCCCGAGAGTTTCCAGCGCCTGCCTAATGTCACTGGCGATTATTTCCACCTGTGATTTGCGCGATATCCACAGAGCGGCGGACGATAAAAATTCCAGCGCACGCCTGAGGATTTCCACATGGCGCGCGTTAACGACTATGTCGACGTCGCAGCGCAGCGCATCGTTTTCGGAGATCACGGACAGCAAATTTTCCCGCAGAGTTCCTATGCTCTCCGGGATGTTTATGGAGGTGGTGACCCTGCGCACGTGCGGGAGAAAATTGTCCAAATTGCAATTTTTCCCGAGATCGATCCTATTCATGGCCACCAGTGAATTTTTTTTGCCGAAAAGAGATGTCAATTCCTGTGGAAATTCCGGCGCGCGATCGGCACTTGCGTCGACCACGATCAGGAATATTTCCGCGTTCTTTGCCAGTGAAATCGCCTTTTCTATGCCGATTTTTTCGACCCCACAGGCTGTATTTCCGCTGCGCAACCCGGCGCTGTCGCAAATTCTTAGAGCATTGCCGCCAATCACAATTTTTTCGGAAATTATGTCGCGCGTTGTGCCAGGAATTTCACTGACAATTGCGCGGTCTTCTCCAAGCAGAGCGTTGAAGAGGCTGCTTTTGCCAACGTTTGGCTCTCCCAAAATCACCAGAGAAATGCCGCCGTCGATGGCGTTGCGAAATCTGCTGCTGCGCATCAGCTCCTCCAGCGCGCTTGAAATTTTCGCAACTTCGCGCGCGGTGTCATCCCAAAATGCCGCGGAATCGTCCTCTCCATCGGAGAAGTCTATGCGATGCTCAATGGCGGCCAATGGATCGATTAAACTCCCACTGATGGCATTTATTCGGTCACTCAGTGTTCCCGACAGCTGTTTTCTCGCGACCGCAATGGCGCGATCGCTGGCGGCGTGAATGATGTCAGCGACCGCTTCCGCTTGGCATAGGTCCAACTTTCCGCTAAGAAATGCACGCTTTGTGAATTCCCCGGGGTCCGCCAATCGGCATCCGCGCGCGCACATGTCCGACAAAATTCTGTCCGCCAGCAGCATGTTTCCGTGGCAATGAATTTCGATGGAATCTTCCCCGGTGTAGGATTTTGGCGCACGAAAAAATACCACGAGAACGTCGTCAATGGCACAGCCGTCCACGGAAAAATATTCCCTGTGGCATAGACAATTTGGGAGAAATTCACGGTTTCCGCGGAAACTGCCCAATAGCCGCTCGCATAAACTCCCGCTGGCGCGCAGAACGCATATGGCGGATGTCCCAGCCGGAGTGGCAAGGGCAACTATTGTGTCCCTTCGCATTTTGTGGGAGTGTCACGCTTTCCGCGATTCGGACCAAAGCTGCGAATGGGCGCATTTTTCTGAATTTCCGCGTTCTTCATTCGGAAAATAATCCTCGCCTTTTTCAAATCCTGGGGACTCATCTCCATCTTTACCACGTCACCGATCATCAGCTTAATGAAGTTTTTTCGGAGCTTGCCGGAAATGTGGGCCAAAACGACGTGTTTATTCTGCAATTCCACGCGGAACATCGTCCCGGGAAGGACAGCAATTATCTTGCCAATAACCTCTACATATTTCGACATTGCAGCGACTGGGGAAATTTAGAAATAAAAACCAGGCGATTGTCCAGAAAAATCGGAATACTTTGCGCGCATGCCTTTGAAATTTTCAAAAAACTCGCTCGGCGGCGGATAATTTTTCACGTGGACAATAAAATAATATTTACTTTCAAATGGTGCCCGTGATAATGCGCCCTCCCTAAATTAAACGATTCGCGCTCGGGTTATGAAAAGAGTAATATGCTTCGCGTTTGCGGTGGTTTGCGCCATGTGGTCCTTGGGGCGTGCATCGGCGCAGGCGCAACAAATCAGAGTCGGCGACGTGTATGTGATCAACGAAAATGTTGCCGTCCCACTTTTCACCGAACCGAGGATTGAATTTGAATACGAAGCCGGGTCCCGCGGCAGCGACTGCCATGAGCTTAAATCCGTTTTATTTCCTGGATTTTACGTGCGAATAAGGGAAATTTTGGACGGCGGTATTCTGAGGGTGGATTGCAGGGTGGATAATGCGTACGTTTTAGTCGGATATGTCCACGAAAAACTCGTGGAAAGAAACATGTCACTGCGCAGTGATGTGAATTTTGATGGCATCGGCGAGCGGGTAAAAATCCCCAGCGTTGCGGAAATCGGCTCCCGCATGCAGGAAATATTGTGCAAAAAAGTTCCCTACTGCCGCGGTGGAAGTTTCCCGAAAGAAGTTAAGCTGGATGGCCTCTATAGGTTTCGTCGCATCGGAAACAATGCCATGAAATATATGAAATTTGCCTGCTACGGATTCGATGCTGCCGGACTGTTGCACTACGTTTCCAATGGATATTTGCCACACAGCATACGAGATCTGGCGGATTTCGAAATGAAATTGTTCGTCATCAGCACCGCAAAACCGATTCAGACGAGGATCGTCGATGAAATAATAAATTCTCTGATGGATACTGACATAGTGCTATTTATCCCGCAGAAACATGAAAATCGCAGGCACATCAGCGGCAACGAGTGGGAATCTGGTGTTCTGATGTTCCACAGATTTGGATTCGTCGAGAGCAGAGGCCGCTATTCCGGAATCGTCAGGACGAATTCCATGGATGCGGAAGCGAGGCTAATTCAAATGTTCAATGCTGCGCGCAATGCCGGCAGTGATCTCTACGTGATAAGATGGCATCCGGAGCTATTGCGTGCCACGTACGACAGCGGCAACCGTTGAGGCATCCTTGGTGTGCCCATGGTTTGTGTGCGGCACAGTTTCTGTGTCCGCAAAAATGCTTGACTTTATTTGTATTTTTTAAAATTTACATGTCGTATATTTGAAATTAAGATAAAAAATGACACAGGAAATGATAAATAATGCACCGACGTGGCGCGATTTCGCTCCAATTGCGCATGTGCGAGCATTGTTGAGTCGCATGGGTAGACCATTTCGACACGCCAACGGTTTGGACGCAGATCAAAATGCCGCGCAAAATGTTCAGCTGGAACAGAGAAATGTGGATGCGCTACAGGAGGGCGCAGATGCAGCCGCAGATCAAAATGCCGCACAAAATGTGCGGCTGGCCCGGAGAGGTGCGGATGCTGGACAGAGGAACGCAGGGCAGCAGAATGCTGGCAATGGGCTTAGCCGAAGAATTCGCGCGCTCTTTGGTATCCAAAACTATGGACCCATTGGCCCTAGACTCATGGCTTGCGCCAATAAATTGCTGCTGATGAGCATAGGGATTTTATCCGCCGACGCCACCTGGTGGATGTTGACGCGTGGCATTGTGTACGTGTACCCGTTGTCGATGTTTAGAAAATTGGTGGTGCTTTTTAATTGCAACTCTGCGCACGCGGCAAGCAAAAGTATCATCGATAAAGTTGCGTCGTTCGCAGCCGAAAGTCCGATTGTTATCATTGGGGCGGCGTGTGTAATGTGTTTAATGTACAATGAGAAAGCCAGAAATGTACTTCTTTTGCCCTATAAATTTTTAATCAAAAAGATCGTATCCCCGGTGGTGGCAATTGCCGCGACGCTAGTTGTTAATTTGATGAGCAGTCAACTTTTCTTTCTGATGTGTTTGTCGCATGTGCCGATCTTTTTCCAATTGGGATTCATTCTCTCGGGGCCGCAGGTTGGAGTGCTGCTGTTTCTATCCAGAATGCTTGTCTCTTTCATACGTGTGCTGGCGGTATGCATCATCCGCAGAATTGTGATACTGTTTTGCCTGTATCCGCTGTGTTACCATTGGCGAAATGGTGAGCGCGCGCACGGCGGAACACAGGCGCAGCGGTAGCGTCAGCGGGTGCGACGCTATGCGTATCGCGACATTTTTATGAAAATTTCACGGCTTATCCACGCATCCGTGGCGGCGTATGAAATCTGCTGCGCCGTGAGATTTTCTCTGCTCCAATCCGTCAGCTGTGATTTTTTCGAAATTCTCACCCGCAGGAATATGGCCGCTAAATTTCTCAGGCCAGTGTGCACGACCCTAAGTTTTCTGCTGAATGTCCCAAGGTCATAGAATCCTCTGCCTTCAAATTTCTCTATTTTGAGCAAATTTTGCACGTCGTAGCTAACGGCGACTCCGACTTTTACTATGCCGGCGTTTTCCAAAATCGGCTTCAGGAGCGACAGCCCTCCTATTTTCCCAAGTTTGAATATGTACACGTTCGATTTCCCGGCGAACTGAATCAGAGATGGCGCGTAGGATTCTCCTTTCCTGAAGGCTGGTTTGCTTTCTATGTCAAATCCAAGAATTTTCTCCGAAAGAATGCTTGTGACTGCGTTCGCTGCGGAACGCGAATCACTTATCACAGTGATTGGGCCGCTGTACAGCACGAGTGGTAATCTGGAAATTTGCTTGGGTGTTATGCGCTTCTGCAGCGCCATTCTCCTGAAGAACGCCGTGACATTTTTTATCCAACTTTTGTAAAACTCGTACATTTTTCTTGAAAAAATACGAAATCCACATAGGCGTCAACAGCATAAGATATGTTTGCTGCCATACCGATGCGAATCGTAAGAGTTGGGGATGCCGATGCTGATATTCTCAGGAGGAAAGCGGAGCCCGTCGTGAAATTCGACGAATCCATCGCTGGGCTTTCAAATGCCATGATAGAAACACTTGAGCCGGCAAATGGAATTGGGCTCGCCGCTCCACAGGTGGGGCATTCGCTTGCCATGTTCGTTGTCGATGTGAACAAATGCATCGGGGCGTCCGATACCTGTCGCCTCGACGGCCGCATCGTGAAAATTCACAGCGTCTGCCCGCTTGTCGCCATCAACCCGAAGATCACAAGGCGGCATGGAAAAATCGTGTCATTCGAAGAGGGATGTTTATCGCTTCCCGGGGCTCGCGGAAACGTCCACCGCCACGCCGCCGTTGACGTTGAATTTTTTGATTGCAGTGGAAATAGGCACACTGGGACATTTGATGGAATCCTGAGCCGATGTTTTCAGCATGAATTCGATCATCTGAAGGGAATGCTCTACACGGATAGAATTGAGCGGCGCAAATCCACAAAGACGCCAAAATCCCGTCGGCGCAAGACCACGGCGGCATAAATAATATGTCCAATGCGCGCGCTGCGAAGGGGGAGGGGAGCCCATGCTTCCGTTTCTTTTTTCTAAATTTACGGAGTCTGAACACGGCCGTGTCGCCGCATCCTTTGCCTGAGCCTACGGCGACCGCTATGGCAATTATTTTAGGTCGTCCGCATTGCCGAAAGATGCGCGCAGTTGTGGTGTTCTCTCCCATCCCTCCTCGCCGGAGGCGATGAGGGATGGGAGAGAATGTAGGCGCGCAGGAATGGAAAATTGCATAGGATTCCACACGCGAAGCGGTCCGCATCCGCTGCGCGGATGCGG
>JAITRI010000028.1 GCA_031288455.1 Puniceicoccales bacterium | reverse complement strand
CACTGCTCACCGCTTCCGCCGTGAAATTTGTGCGCACACTGTGTGCAGCGCAGATGAATATGTTAAATGTCTTACAAGCGAGGGCAACGGGATAGAATTTTTCAAAGGAATGAAATTTCACTGGGAAATTGTTTCTTAAATGGCGTTTTGTGTCGCCGCTAGTGATGTTTCGAAAGGAAAAAAATGGCAGATATAACGAAAGAACAGGTGATCGATTGGCTGAGTGCGCGGTCGGTTTTGGAAATCGCTTCCCTTGTGAAGGAGTTGGAGGCGAAATGGGGCGTGAGTGCGGCAGCTCCCGTTGCGGCATTTGCGTCGGCTCCAGCGTCGGCTCCGGCAGCGGTTGCGGAGGAAAAGACAGAATTCGAGGTGGTGCTGAAGGCGGCCGGCGACAAGAAGATCGAGGTGATTAAAGTGGTCCGCGAAATTTCTGGACTTGCGCTGAAGGAGGCCAAAGATCTTGTGGAAGGGGCGCCGAAAACGATTAGGGAGTCCGTGTCCAAGGCCGATGCCGATGAAATGAAGAAAAAGCTAGAGGCGGCTGGCGCGACTGTGGAATTGAAGTAATTTTATTTTTTGGTGAATGCGTTTGCTTCCAGTGGTATTTGTGTTTTGTTATGCGAGTGGTTTTGGCGTCGCGGGATCTGCGATTGTTGCGCGCGGTAATTTTACGAAAGTGGGTTGTTGCATAGTATGAGTTGTGAAAATCGCGTTGATTTTGGAAATTTGAAAGAGGTGATAACGCCGCCTTATCTCATCGAGACGCAAATAAATTCATTCAATGAGTTTCTACAGGCCGACGTTGATCCGGCGGACAGGAAAGATGTCGGCTTGGAAGCGGTGTTTCGAAAAACATTTCCCATAAAGAGTTACGATGGAACGGTTTCACTGGAGTATATTTCCTATAAATTGACGCCGGCAAAATATTCCGAAGATTTTTGCCTAAAGGAGGGGCGCACCTATGGCGCGCCGTTGCATTTGCGGCTGAAAATTTCAAACGGCGACGATTCCCGCGAGGAGGAAATTTATGTGGGAGAGATGCCCATAATGAGCGAACGCGGATCGTTCATAGTAAGCGGGACGGAGCGTGTGATCGTCAGCCAATTGCACAGGTCGCCCGGCATATGTTTCGAAGTCATTTCGCACGTGTCCGGAAAATTGCTGCACACGTTCAGGATAATGCCAGACAGAGGTACGTGGATCGAGGTGCAAAATGATCAAAATGATCTGCTGTACGTGTATTTGGACAGGCGGCGGCGGCGCAGACGTTTTCTCCTGACGACGCTGCTGCGTGCATTTGGCTACAGTTCAGATCGCGATGTGATATCACTTTTCTATGGAATTGATGAGGTCAAAGTCGCCGATCTGCTGAAGGACAAATCGCTGCTCGACGTCGTTTTGACGGATGATGTGATAGACATAGCGCAGGGAATTGTTCTTGCGCGCGCCTATGAGCCACTTGGGAAAGGAATGCTGAAAAGTTTCATCGATGCCGGCATCACGTCAATTTCCGTTGTGAATGTGTCAGCGGATAGTGGGCTCATAATCAGAAGTCTGAAGAAGGACACTGCGCGCAATGAAGAGGAGGCGATCTATGAAATTTACAAGCATTTTCGCCCCGGCGAGCCGCTGAATTTGCAAAATGCGAGGGCATTTTTCGCTCGCAATTTCATGGACAACAAGCGCTATGATTTGAGCAAAGTCGGGAGATATAAAATAAACAGCAAGCTTGGTCTGAATAAAAGTCTGGATGATACGCTGGTCGATGTGGATGACATCGTTGCCGCCACGAAATATTTGTGTTTGCTGCGCTCCGGCGGCGGCTTCATCGACGATATCGACAGCTTGGGAAGCAGGAGAATACGCGGTGTTGGGGAGCTGCTGGTCAATCAATGCCGCATCGGATTGGCCAGAATGGAACGCGTCATTCGCGAAAAAATGTCGCTGTTGGACCAGAGCGTTGACATGCTTTCTCCTCAGAAACTGGTAAATGGCAAGCTGCTGATGTCAGTTGTCAGAGACTTTTTCGCCCGCAGTCAGCTGTCGCAATTCATGGATCAGATAAATCCGCTGTCGGAATTGACGCACAAGCGAAGACTGTCAGCGCTCGGCCCGAGCGGCTTGAATAGAGACCGTGCCGGCATGGAAGTGAGAGATGTGCACACCTCCCACTACGGCAGAATTTGTCCGATCGAAACGCCCGAAGGCCCGAATATTGGATTGATTAATTCGCTCAGCATATATGCCCGCGTGAATGATTTTGGATTCATCGAAACGCCCTATCGCATTGTCAAAAATGGCAGAGTTATGGACGAGGTAATATATTTATCGGCGGACAGAGAAGAGGGAAAGCTGATAGCGCAGGCGAATTCGGAAGTCGATGAAAGTGGCAATTTGGCAGGCAAAGTCACCGCGAGGAGAGGGAGTGAGGTTTTGGAAGTCGATCCGCAGGATGTGGACTTCATGGACGTTTCTCCTAAGCAAGTGGTTTCCATTGCGGCCGGATTAATTCCGTTTCTCGAGCACGATGATACCAGTCGCGCGCTGATGGGAGCAAACATGCAGCGGCAAGCGGTCCCGCTGGTAATTGCCGAAGCGCCGCTCGTTGGTACCGGGATCGAGAAAAAATTGGCGTGCGATTCGGGACATGTGGTGCTGGCTGAGGCAAATGGCATTGTCGCCTCCGTTGACGGCAACAAAATTATCGTGTCAAAAAATGGAAAACTGCCGGACAATTTCAATGAGGCGGAATGCGATGGCAAAGACGCCAGAGTGTACCGACTGAGGAAGTACTGGAAGTCGAACGCTTCCACGTGCTTTAACCAGAAGCCAATTGTCAGCAAAAATCAGAAGGTAAAGGCGGGAGATGTAATCGCGGATGGAGCGGCAACGGATAATGGGGAACTGGCGCTCGGAAAAAATGTACTCGTGGCGTTCATGCCGTGGAATGGGTATAATTTCGAAGACGCTGTGATTTTAAATGAGCGCATGATCCGCGATGACGTGTTCACGTCCATCCACGTGGAGGAGTACGAGGTGAGCGCCCGCGACACGAAGCTCGGGCCGGAAGAAATCACGCGGGATATTCCAAACGTTGGCGATGATGCGCTGAAAAATCTCAGCAGAAGTGGAATCATTAAAATTGGTGCGGAGGTAAAACCGGGCGATATTTTAGTTGGGAAGATCACGCCAAAGACGGAAACTGACCTGGCTCCCGAGGAAAAACTTCTGCGTGCGATTTTCGGAGAAAAAGCGGCCGATGTTAAGGACTCTTCGCTGCTCGTGCCTGCTGGGTGCTACGGAACCGTTATGGATGTTAAAATTTCCAGCAGGACGGATGACGAAAGGGAAAATGTGTCCGAGATTGAGTGTCGTCGCAGAATAAAGAAGGCCAATGAAGAATTCCGCGCACATGCGGATGCCATACGCGATGATTTGACGGAGGCATTTTCGAGCATACTTCTTGGCGAAAAGATTCCGCTGGATATAATCGACCTGGAGAGCGGAGAGGTGATCCTGCCGGCCAATAGGAAAATCACGAAAACTCTACTGCGCAGGCTCGCCGCATGCGGGAAAAATGTCGACATGGCATCTTCCCCCGTTCGCACGAAAATAATGGAAGTCATCGCTGTGTATCAGGCGAAGTTTGACGATTTGGAGGAGGAGCGATTGCGCAGGATTGCGGCCATAGAGGCTGGAGACATCGACGAAACTGGTGTCATAAAGAATGTAAAGGTCTTCATTGCAAACAGGCGCAAAATACAGGTGGGTGACAAAATGGCTGGTCGGCACGGCAATAAGGGTGTCGTTTCAAAAATCGTAAAATCGGAAGACATGCCATTTTTGGAAGATGGAACGCCGGTTGACATAATTCTGAATCCATTGGGCGTGCCAAGCCGCATGAACGTTGGCCAGGTGTTGGAAACTCATCTGGGATGGGTCTGCAAAAAACTGGGGATGAAGGTTGCCACGTCCGTGTTTGACGGGGTTTCCGAGGAGAGCATCGAAAAATTATACGAAAAAGCTGGACTTCCGAGCGGAGGAAAGGTTGACCTATTTGACGGACAAACTGGCCGAAAGTTCGATCAAAAGGTTATCGTTGGATGCATATACATGATGAAGCTGAACCATCTTGTTGCCGATAAGGTCCACGCGCGCGCCGTTGGGCCCTACAGTTTGATCACGCAGCAGCCGCTCGGTGGACGCGCCCAGTACGGCGGACAAAGGTTCGGAGAGATGGAAGTGTGGGCGATGGAGGCATACGGTGCGGCTTACACTCTGCAGGAGCTGCTGACCGTAAAATCTGACGATTCACAGGGAAGAACGCGCATTTACGAGTCAATCGTGAAGGGTGATACTTCGCTGGATGCTGGGATTCCGCAGTCGTTCAATGTTCTGGTGAAGGAGATGCAGGGTCTGTGTTTGGACATTAAATTCGACGACGATCGTCTGATGGCCGCGAAGAATTTTTAATTTTGCTGAAAATGATGAGTTCCGACGAAAAAACCAACTTTAGGGAAGTAAAATCGATCCTTGGATTCGAGGATTCCGGCGGCTACAGTTGCGTTGGGATTTCGGTTGCCTCCCCCGACATCATTCGTTCCTGGTCGAGCGGCGAGGTGAAAAATCCTGAAACCATAAACTATAGGACGTTCAAACCGGAGCAGGGAGGACTATTCTGCCAGAAAATCTTTGGCCCGGTGCGCGACTATGAGTGTGCATGCGGCAAGTACAAGCGCATAAAGCACAAGGGCGTTGTCTGCGAACGCTGCGGTGTTGAGGTCACAGTTTCGCGCGTCAGGCGTGACAGGATGGGGCACATAGAGCTTGCGGTGCCAATTTCCCACATTTGGTTTTTGAAGAGTTTGCCCAGTAGAATCGGACTGATGCTGGACATGACCGCCAAGGACCTGGAAAAAGTTATATACTACGAGAGCCACATGGTGACGGAGCCGGGCGTCACGCATCTGCAAAAGTGCCAATTAATCAGCGAGAAGGAACGGCTGCAGCTGCAGGAGGAATACGGAGAGGATGCGTTTGTGGCAAAAACTGGGGCCGCCGCCGTGCGCGATGCTCTTGCGCAGATCAATCTTCAGGAGCTGATCAGCGAACTGCAGGAGCAGCTGCTTGTGACACACTCGAAGCAGATGAAAAAGATACTGATAAAGCGCCTGAAGTTGGCGAATGGGTTTGAAGTGAACAATATGCGTCCCGAGTGGATGATATTGGACGTTCTTCCGATTATTCCGCCGGATTTGCGACCGCTGGTGCCGTTGGATGGGGGACGCTTTGCCACGAGCGACCTGAATGACCTGTATCGCCGCGTAATAAATAGGAACAATCGACTGAAGAGCCTGCTTAGTCTCAAAACGCCGGATGTCATAATACACAATGAAATGCGCATGCTGCAGGAGGCCGTCGATGCGCTGTTCGAAAACGATAGGCATGGCAGAACGGTGGTTGGAGCTGGCAACAGGCCACTGAAGTCGCTCAGTGAAATGCTAAAGGGGAAACAGGGCCGCTTCAGGCAGAATTTGCTTGGTAAGCGCGTCGATTACAGCGGACGTTCCGTCATCGTGATTGGTCCGGAGCTGAAGCTCCACCAGTGTGGGTTGCCGAAGCGCATGGCGTGGGTATTGTTTGAGCCGTTCATCATAAGGCGCCTGAAGGAATTCGGATTTGTGCACACAGTGCGCAGCGCCAGGAAGATGATAGAAAAACAAGCTCCCGAGGCGTGGGATATTCTTGAGGAGGTGACGCGCGAACATCCGGTGCTTTTGAATCGTGCACCGACGCTCCATAGATTGTCGATACAGGCATTTGAGCCGGTATTGATAGAGGGAGACGCCATCCGCCTCCATCCGCTGGTGTGTTCAGCGTTCAACGCCGACTTCGATGGTGATCAGATGGCTGTCCATGTGCCGCTTTCGCTTGAGGCGGTGATGGAAGCAAAAATGCTACTGCTGGCCTCCAAAAATATATTCTCTCCGTCCAGTGGTAAGCCTGTCCTGACGCCGTCGCAGGACATAGTGCTCGGCGCATATTATTTAACAATTGAACCGAAATCTAAAAAACCGGAGGGAGCGGTATTGCCGTTGATTTCCAGCGTCGAAGAGGCGCTGCGCATAGAGGCCGATGATTTGCTGAAGAAACACGATAGGGTGCGGTATCCGAATCCGGACTATAATCAGAAAACGCGCCACGGGAACCCAAACGCCAAAATCCTAGAGACGACGCTCGGCAGGATCATCTTCAACAGCATTTTTCCGCGCGCGCTCGGCTTTGTGAATTCCCCGGTTGCCAAGGGCAAACTTGGGGATTTGGTCCTCGACACCTACAAGGTTGCTGGACAGGAAGTCGCGGTCCGAACGCTTGACAGGTTGAAGGATCTTGGGTTCAAGGAGGCCATGAAGGCCGGATTATCCATAGGAATCGGCGACATGATAATCCCGGAGAATAAGCAGAAGATCATTGCCGCCGCCAGGAAGAAAATCGCGGATGTGGAAACGCAATACAAGCGCGGAATAATCACAGCCGGTGAGCGTTCCAATAAAATCGTCGACATTTGGACGGCGGCGACCGATGACATCGCGCTCATGGCATTCGATTCCCTGGCAAAAAATGGCAATTCAAATGACGTAAATTCAGTTTTCCTTATGATGGATTCCGGCGCAAGGGGAAATCGTCAGCAGGTGAGGCAGCTGTGCGGCATGCGCGGACTCATGGCAAAACCGTCAGGAGAGATCATCGAGCGCCCAATTTTATCATCATTCAGGGAAGGGTTGTCGGTTTTGGAATACTTCATTTCCACGCACGGCGCGCGAAAGGGGTTAGCGGACACGGCGCTGAAAACCGCCGATGCTGGATATTTGACGCGCAAACTGTGCGATGTCGCCATGGATTGCGTAATTGGGGATCAGGACAACGGCAACAGAAGTGGCATTTGGAAATGCGCAATTTTGGAGGGAGATGATGAAATTGTCAGTCTGGCGGATAGAATTGTCGGGCGTTGCGCCAGTGACGATGTGAGAAATCCGCTCGATCCGGATGAGGTGATCGTGCAATGCGGAGAACTCATAACCGCTGACGTTGCGAAGCGCGTAGAGGAGTGTGGCATCGAGCGCGTCAAGATAATGTCGCCCCTGACGCACACGCACAAAAGCTCAATTCCGGCGAAGGCATACGGAATAAATCCTGCCACCAACAGCATGGTCGAACGCGGGACAGCGGTTGGGATCATCGCCGCACAGTCGATAGGAGAGCCAGGAACGCAGTTGACGCTGCGGACGTTCCACGTGGGAGGTGTTGCGAGCCAGGTGCTGAAAAGTTCAGAATATCGCGCGCGCCATGCTGGAACAGTAAAATTCAATGGCCTGCGCGTTGTCACTACGATCGAGGGCGCCAACATCGTACTCAATAAAACTGGATCCGTTCAGATTCTCGACGGGGATGGGAGAGACATCGAATCCTATTCCATAGTCACCGGGTCGCTGCTGCATGTCGCGGATGGCGCGAGGGTGGAAAAGGGCGATCTTATCGTAATGTGGGATCCGCACAACATGCCGATACTCTCGGAAAAATCAGGCGTGATCAGCTTCAGGGACATGATCCCTGGCGTGACAGTCAAGAGAGACGTCGACATTTCCACCGGGCGCATCGCCACGATCATCACGGAGCACAAGGAGGATCTGAACCCGGTAATTGAAATTTTGGCCGGGAAAAATGACAGCGGTCTGTCCTACGATAAGGTGATAGCGACGTACTCAGTCCCGACAGGCGCACAGGTGATCGTGGAAAATAATAGCGAGGTGCAGGCAGGAGCGCTGTTGGCAAAAACATCGCGTTCCGCGTCGAAGACACAAGATATCACCGGTGGACTCCCGAGAATTGCGGAACTGTTCGAGGCAAGACGCCCAAAGGATGCCGCTGAAATGTCGAAATCGGACGGAGTTGTATCGTTCGGTGGCACCGTGCGAAACAAGCGGCGCATATTTGTTACGGACAGCGAAAGCGGCGCCAAACAGGAATATTTAATTCCGCACGGCAAACACATCATCGTGCACGAGGGAGATTTCATAAATAAGGGGCACAGTCTCACCGATGGGTCCCCCGATCCGCATGAAATACTGAGCATTCTTGGGCCGTCGAGCCTGCAGGAATATTTAATCTCGGAAATTCAAAAGGTGTATCGGCTGCAGGGTGTCGTGATTAACGACAAACACATAGAAATAATAGTCGCCTGCATGCTGAAGAAAGTGCGCGTGACGGAACCGGGAGATTCTGATTTTTCATGGGGTGAACAGGTCACACGCGACACATTCCTTGACGAAAATCGAAAGATCATAGACGCCGGCGGAGATCCGGCCGTGTGCGAGCCGCTGCTCATGGGAATAACAAAGTCGTCCATTGAGACAGACAGTTTCATCGCCGCGGCATCATTCCAGGAAACGACGAAAGTTCTGACGGAAGCCGCAACATCGGGAAAAGTGGACCATCTGAGAGGATTTAAGGAAAATGTGATCATGGGGAATTTGATACCGGCTGGCACGGGGCTTCCGGCATATCGCAACCTAAAACTGAAACATTTGGGCGACCCGCCGGAAATGCATGAGCTGGAAAATGTTCCGCGCCCGATGCTGATGCAAATGTAGTTCGCAGGCCTGATATCACCTGTCGCGGTGGTGTAATTCCGGCGCACCGGCGCTGCGCGCCGTCTATTGGAGAAGGAAAGTGTGAAAATTTCGCCGCTGTGAATTTGCCAGGTAGAAAATGAAAGATTGACGCGTGCAGTTAATGTGTTGGGATGCTTAGGAGCGGAGTTCTCCTGAGTCGGCTAGTTTTTCGCGTGTTTTCGCGTCAAGTTTCGTCGAAAACAAGGGCCCAATTGGAATGTGGAATGGCGCCGTGGACAGCGGGATGCGTCACGTGCGCATCTTTGCCGAGCGCCTGATTCTGAGACTCATTCCGTTGGATTGCATTGTCGCCACCTTGAGGTGCAACGCCCAGTAAGTTCGGGAGCGGCAATTCGATGGCCGGTGGGGCTATGCGATCCTCTTCCATCTCCATCTGTGATGTTGCCGAAGATATTCCATCGTCCTTGTCACTGAAGGTCGCATTTGGTTCTTTGGTCATTTCCGGCGTCCGGTGAATGTTTTTGCTCTTTGATTCGCCGATGAATTTTTCGACCATCGAAGCGAACAGCGGATTTTTTTCGGAAAATTTCGACGAACTTTGGAGCCCAATGGGCAATTTTGCTTCCAGCGACAAATTTGTCAAACTGCTCCCATTTTTAATGTCGCGCGCCAGTGCCTCTGGTCCCAGCATTTTGTAGTTTGGAAAAATTCCAGTTGCGGATGTGAGGCCTGCTGTGTGGTGTGAACTCGATGATGAGTGCGGCACAAGCGGCCAGTGATTTTCACATCCGGATGGGAAAATGTCCATCGGAGAAATGCACGTCGGCGTGGCAAAAGTATTCGGAGAACTTCCGAAGGATGGCGCGCTATTTTTGGCAATCTCCAAAGGACGCTCCTGTACAACTTTAGCGCCTCTGCTCTCCTTCTCCGGCAGTAGCATGCCGGAATCGGACAATTGTATTCCGAAGTCTTGCACGATTTTTAAAATTTTCGGCAGCAGAAAGTCGGCAACTTTCCCGTCAATTGCGATGCATTGTGCTATGCTGCTGCGATTATTTTCCCACAGTGATGCCAATGCACCAATGATTTTCATTTCCCCGGTTTCTTTGCAAATCAGAGAAAATATCGCATTTATCAAATATTCGGCATTTTTTGCGTCTCTGTCAGATTGGGAAAATGAAAATCCTCGCGAAATGATCGCCTGTATTATTTTGCGCAGCTCATTGAGTCTCACGTCGTACACGGATATGCTCATCATGACTGGAATTGTGCGCGTGTACAGTTGCAATGATTCCATGGCGACTGCGCTGCGCATGCTTTGCAGCAGCAGGAGTAATTTATTGCCGCAAAGTATGAGGGCCGGTATCAAATTTCCAATTTGAGTCGATGCACTCTGCGCATCAGTAACGATCTTGGGCAGCAGTGAACTTAGTGCTGATTTTTGCAATACCACCGTTGACACTTTCCCGGCGGATATGCACTGTAAAATTCCATTCACAAGTTCGCACGAATGCCGGAGAAATTGCTGTGGAATTTTTCTTTTCATTGCCGAGAATATCTCCCATATGATGTCGCATGCGATGTATCGAATTATGCTAATCGTGCGACCGTTGGTAATCGCAAACAGTAGATTTTGCCGCCTTGGGTGCTGCGAACACTCGTGGTCCGCATCGATATGGTATTCCCACACTACCTTTTCATCGTGTGAGAGATTGTTCTGTTCAATCGTTCCGTGAAAATATATGCCAATGGGCCTATTTTGCTCGAGTCCAAATTCCGTGCGAACTTTTGCAATTCGTTGACCCATTAGGGATAGGATTTTCTTTTCCGAGAGTGGTTTTGTCGATAGGAGACACCACAAATATTCTCCAATCTTTCGCATTTTCACCACTGCGGAATTTTCACATTTTCCATTGGGACTATCCGGGATGCCATCGGTGGTGTTGGATTGCGAATATAGCACGAGTTGCGCATCCATGGGTTCTGGATTTTCGCCATTTTGCAGCTGTAAAATATTTCTGTCATGCAGCGGCTGTGAATTGCCACATTCGCCGTGAATTTCCATTGCCATTGGCCGTTGTTCCGCTGTGGGCACAGCGAAAATTGCCCTGCTTGCGCTACCGCTTAAGAAAAGAGCATCGTCCTCGTCCGGCTGTTTACCGTCAAATGTCGAATCAATGGGGTGATTTATCACGCTGTGATTCGTCACGTTGCCCACTACACTTAAATTTTCGTCCATGTGCCCTGTTTCGAGAATGTCGCGTAAAAAAGTGAAACGTCAAGCAAAATTTTGAACATTGCCGCGCGTCCATTGGCAAGGCTTTTACAAATCATTGCCGCGCGTTGGCCAATGTGATTAGCATTTCGCGTGAAAATCAATCGGGATCCATCACCTTCATGCCGCACGCCAGATAGTTTGTGACGTAATCCGAAACGGCGTCCTTCAGTGGCGTGATCTCTCCGGAGTACCCGACGGCGCGCAGTTTCGAAATGTCAGCGCGCGTGTGGTACTGGTATCTATCCCGCAGGTCGTGTGGCATGTCGACGAATTCCACTGACATCTCCATTCCCATGGCGTCGAAAATTGACTGTGCCAGTTCTTTCCACGTCGACGCTGCGGATGATCCGATATTGTATAGTCCATGCGTTGAAATTCCATCGATCACATCCGGGATTTCCGACAAAAATATTGTCATTGCGACGGCATCCTTCACGTACAGGAAATCGCGCATCTGTTCGCCATCGGCGTATTCCGCCCTGTGGCTTTTGAACAGATAAATTTTGCCGTTTTCGCGGATGGACTCGTATGATTTCAGCACCATGCTGCGCATGTCGCGCTTGTGATATTCATTGGGGCCGAAAACATTGAAATATTTCATGCCATAGGCGTGCAAATTATTCCGCGCAGCGTACTGATCGAACAGATATTTGGAGTAGCCGTATGCGTTCAGTGGGCGCAGCCGGTGGAAATTTTGCGCATCGGACATTCCGCGCGAACCATCGCCGTAGGTGGCGGCGGACGACGCATAGAGGAAGCGAATACCTCTGCTTTCGGCAAAATTTGCCAATTTTTTGCCGTATTCGTAATTATTTCCTATGAGATAGGACATGTCACACTCCGCCGTCGATGCGCACGCCCCCAGGTGGAAAATATGCCCGATGTCGCCGACTAGCGCATCATTCCTTTCCACCAGCCGCAGCAGTGTGTCCGCCTCCACATAGTCCATGAATCGCAGCGGGACAAGATTGCGAAATTTGCCGTCATCTCCCATGAAATCCGCCACCAAAATGTTGTCGAAGCCGCGCCTATTCAGTTCGCAAATCAGGGCGCTTCCGATAAACCCGGCTCCGCCGGTTACTAAAATTGTTCCATCCTGCGACAGTTTCATTGCAACGCCTGTGTAAGCAATGGGAGCGATTGATCAATGCAATTCGCCGCCAATGTGCATCAGTAGGCTGAAATTTCAGCGGAAAAGCTCCCGGTGCGATTGGGCGCGATGGCCATGTAATTCTGCATGTCCCCGTTTGATACTGTGCCATCAGTGGCCGATGGCAGGTCGGAGAGAAAGGCCGCCTCCACCTTGTTTGCAGTTGCGGTTTTGCGCATCACGAAGACTGATTTCGGCGTCTTGTTGCCGAAAATGAACGAGATCCCCTCCTCCTCATTGGATGTACCGATCCAAATTTTACTGTCGCTCAGCTGCGTGAGACCAAAGGTTCCGTTTTCCAGTGCATCGAGCGGTATTTTTTCGCTGGACTTTGTGGAGCTTATGATCGACAAGTCATCCGCCATGCGCAGCCGTTTCTTTGCGACGCTCTTCACAATATATTTCTCCAGCGGCGTCTCGTCGGTCCACGGCAACGTCACGAAGAAATGTATTTCAGGGCGCCAGTATATCGGCATTCCGCTTCTGTTTGTGACGGCGATTTCTAGGTGAAAATATAATTCCGACAGCTTGTACACTATTCTCGGCTGGCACGCTAAATTTTCCACATCTTCGGGGGTGAACACAATTTCATATTTGTTGGAGTCCGCCACCTTGAATTTTAAAGTTTCCACGTCAAAATCTTGGAATCCTGAAATTGGCATCGATTTAGCATTGAAACGGATGCTCGACCCAACGCTTTTGAAATTTCCTCCGCTGCCTATTTCCGCAAAAAGTATATCGCGCACGGAATTGTCAGCCATGACGATCTGCCAACTTATCAGCTTGGCGACATCCGACGGATTAAAAAGGTATCGCGATGGAGTCACGTTCGCAGCCAGCAATTTTAGATTATTAAATTCCACCTCGCTGATATCCATATGCCAAAAGCCTACCGGTTCAACAATTTTATGATCCTATGACATGGCAATGCAATAGCAATCGGATTTTAGCGCAGTGAAATTTTTTCATCAATGGGAATTTGGCTGCGGAACCACGTTTTTTGTTTTTTTACCAATCCCATCGTGCTGCGGAATATTTTATGGAGCAACTCATCCTCCGGCGTTGCATCGGCGAGCCAGCCTATTGTTTCGCGATATCCTATGGCATTGAGCACGCTATCGCTCGGCCGCAAACCACTTGACAGCAGCGATTGCACCTCTTCGATCAGCCCGTCTGCGATCATTTTTTTCGCGCGTTCGAATGCCAATTTCCGCAGGCTTTCATCGTCTCTTTCCAGAAGAATCGTGTGCTTTTGGTAATCGGAGAATGGAGAACTCAGCGCCATAAATTCGCCTTTGATTTCGTCGTGTGTTCTCCCGGACGCGAGACATCTCTTGAGCGCTGACATCACGCGTCTTGGATTTTTTATGTCCACCGATGGGCAACTTCCGCCGTTGGCGTCAATCAATTTGGTGACAATGCCCTCCATTCCGGACGCTGCGTACTCCTCTTCGACGAAGTCTTCCACGCACTTGGGAATTTTTATGCAATCCGTGACGGGACGATAGAACGATTTCAGATAGAACCCGGATCCTCCCACAACTATGACATTTTTCCGCCGCGAATGTATGGAGTGGATCGCCTCCGCTGCGGCATCGATGTAGCGCGCAACGTCGAAATTTTCCCACGGCTCGACCAAATCAATGCAGTGGTGTTTCACGCCGCACATCTGCGCTGGCGTCGGCTTGGCGGTGCCAATGTTCGCGTGTTTGTAGACGAGTAGTGAGTCGCAGGAGACGATTTCCGCATTATTTTCCCTGGCCAGTGACACCGCATAGGCACTCTTCCCGACGGCGGTCGGCCCGGTGATGACGCGCAATAGTTTGTCGGTCCACATGCCAATTGTGTGCTAAGTTCTTCAAAAATCCGGCAGCCTTATGTGCCAGTTAAATTGAAATTTGTCCTCCCGCTTGACATTTGAGCGCACCGATATGCCGACATCCAGCAGCCACGAATTTTTCACAACGGTGGCAAAGCTAAAGCGCTGCTCGAAAAATTTCTTCGCCACGGCATCGTATTTTTCCTCCACCGACAGCGAAGTTCGCGACGACAGGTTAAACGTGAATCGTGCGCCCAATTGGTCCGTGATTTTTCTGTTGAATTTTAGGTGATTACTAAAAAACTGCAGCTTCCAAAAATCGGCATCCTTCAGAGTCACTGACGTTTTCAATTCCCGCATGTGCAATTTCGCAATATCGACGCGGCAGCAGGCGTCGATGCTGAGCCATTCAGCCGGATAGAGTCCGATCACGAAAAATGTGTCGGAAAATTTCTTCCGCATGGCGTCGATGCTGTCGTCATAGCTTCTGGAGAAATGCACATCCTGGAAAATATCAAAGCGCGCCAATTTTTTTGGAATGTATCCGTTCGACCGCGTGTAAAGATTATTTTGTACGCCGATGCGCAGCATATTTTGCCGCCTGATGATGTCGACGCTGCGCATGTCATCGATGTCAATGGGAGGAAGCTCCGTGTTGAATGTGGGAGTGTCCAGCTGCGGAATTTTTCCGCTTTCGTTGCCGGATGGAATCAGGCGGTACTGCAGCGTCGGATTTATGGTGTGCTTCAGGCCGTCTATCCCGAAAGCATCATTCGCATAGTCCGATCTGCCGGTGAATTTGAATCCGATGTCGATGCCGCACTGCTCCATTAGCTTTCCGTGGGACTGTCCACCGCCACTGTGCCCATACGCAATGGCGCGCATGCCAAAAAGTGGCCGCATGGAGAAACATGTGCCGTCGCCGATCGGGAGCGACATCCCAAAATATGCATCGCTGCGGCAGCTGCTGCTTCGGGCCATTGTCCTTTTGTCCCTTCCGTGCAACCTTGACAGGGCGATGTGGGCGGAACTCATCAGTGGGGTGTCAAAAAATTGCGTCGGAAGGCGATCGAATCTGAATTCCGGCAGCCGCTGCACGGTTTCGAAGAAACTATTTGGTTCCAACCTGCCGAATGCCGAAAGTATCGCATTTTCTCCGCTGTGCGAGATTTCCAGGAATGAATCCGCGCGCTGTGTTTTTCTGTAGAGAGACTTCCTAAAGTCGCGTTCCACCTCGGAATCGCTGAGCCACTGGACGTTGCTGGTGATGTCGACGCTGTTCCATCGGCGGCATTTGCAGGCAAATTCCAAAAAATGCCTATCCTTTGCGATTTGCTTGCCGCGCACATCGGTCCCTCGGATTTTTTTTGATGCAACATCTTTGATGAATCCGAAGCGCGCCTCGGAAAAAATACTGCCGCTTTCGGATTTCTTCCTGATGCCGATGAATGGCCCGATCAGCACGCCACGCCTGGCGTATGCGTCGAAAAGTCCTCCGATTTTTGTCCCGCCGCCTGTGCCCACGCTGAAATCATTCTGCAGGTGAAGTCCATTTGACCTGTTTATGCCGATGTTTTGGCTGAAATGCAGCGGATGATCGGAAAATTTTATGGAGGCATTTTCCATGCAGAACAGTGGCACCGCTCCAACTTTCCCCGTCGCTTTTTTGATTTTTAACGTGTCAAAATTGCTCAGTTCAAACCATTTTACCGACAGGTGTGGCATGAGGACCCTGTCCGGATTGTAGAAAAAAACACTTCCATCGGTCCCGGTTATGGTCTGTGAACTCGCGTCGAGCGTTTCAATGCGGAAATACCTGCTGCCGATTTTTGCTTTCCCGCGCTTCGCATGTATCGCTTTCCGTGGGATTTCATAGACAACTTCATCCGCAATGACGTAGTCACCATCGGCATCGATTTTTACATTTCCATTCGCCGACAGCGTCAGGCTATTTTTCTGGAACCTTATTTCGTCCGCTTCAATGGCGAAATTATCCGATGAAATCCTCACGGTGCCCCTCGCGATCAGCTCTCCACTGTCGCTGAGATATTCTATCGGCTCGTCGGAACTGATGTCGAGTTCGCCACACAATCGGCACGCAATTACCAGAAATAGCGCCACTAAACATTTCCTAACCACTCACGGTCGCAATATGCACAATTATAAACGCCATGGAAACAAAAATTTTTCAGCAAAAATTCGTCCCGTGGAATGAAATTTCGAATGCGGCACGTGGGATCGCGTTCCACACAACAATTTTCCACGTCGAAACCTCCGATTGCTCTTTACAAATCCACCAATATCCCAATGGTGGGCACCAGCGTTCCCACGGAACTCAGTCCCCATAGTTCAAGGGATAGAACCGCGGTTTCCTAAACCGTTAATCCCAGTTCGAATCTGGGTGGGGGCGCCAAATTTTCACGAAATTCTTCGCGAACGCTTGCCTTTTGGGATGCATTTTCGATACTGCGGCCATGCGATGAAAGTTAGAATCGGCAGCGGCTATGATATCCATCGCCTCGTCCCCGGCAGAAAATTGATACTCGGTGGCGTTGCAATAGAGCACTCCAAGGGCCTACTTGGGCACTCCGACGCCGATGTGCTGATGCATGCCATCTGCGACGCAGTACTTGGTGCGATCGGATTGCCGGATATCGGGCAAATATTCCCAGACAGCAGCGACTCCACGCGCGGGATCGACTCCGGGAAAATTTTGAAATATGCCGCAGATGCAGCCGCAGAGCGCGGATTTACCATTGGAAATGTGGACGCCGTAATAATAGCAGAGGAGCCGGAACTGTCGCCGCATCTGGCGAATATGCGCCGCGCAATCGCTAGAATTCTGCGGGTGAATGAGTGCGACATTGGAGTGAAGGTAAAGTCTAACGAAGGACTGGACTCCATCGGGCGCGGCGAAGCAATTGCCGCATTTGCGACCGCCATCGCTACGCCGCCACGCCGAGCTGCCGCTAAAGTGCTGCGTCGGTAGGTGCGTCGGCTAAATTTTACCGAGTCAAGCCGATTTTTTGAAACCATGCAAATGGGGCGTAATTTATCTTTAAATTTGGGAAAAGATTTATTCACTGCCCGGCAGTTTTCGAAAATGAACCTCATTCAATACCTCAACTACGATGCCATCATTGAATTCAGCAGCAGGACGTTCGATGGCATGTTGACGGAGCTGTTGAAAATGTGTAACTTTAGGGGCAATATCCCCGAGACAATTTCCGAATTCACCGCAAAGGAGTGTGAAGTCTCATCGCACATAGGAAATAAAATCGCCATTCCGCATCTGCACGTAAATCTCTCCGTTCCCTATCAAATCGCCGTTGGGCGCGCCGGCGACGACGTCAGGTACGGACCGTCCGGAAATGGGGAATTGACAAATGTTGTCATCCTAGTGCTGATATCGAAGCACGAACGAGATTCCCTCAAGGTGATCTCGTCGCTCGTAAATCTTTTCCAAAAGCTATCTGTTGTGGACCGTCTCCAGAGGGCGCAAACGTTCGACGAATTCAAATGCGCATTCATAGATGCGCTGAAGAGGGACAGCAAAATTTCCAGCGACATAAAGACGGAATTCAATGAATTTTTTCTAAAAAATGCGGTGCACGTTGCCCGCGAGGCGCAGTGCATGAGCGTGATGCTTTTCAGCGATATCCCAACTGACAACATCGACATTGAGTCGATTTTTGATAGCATAAAATTCATAAAGGTTGTCCAGCGGGCATCCTCCGCACATCCTGTGGTGGACGACATGCACACTGAACTGCAGGTCAGCGTGATGCCGACTGGGTTAGAACATGTGTTTAGGGGTGCCATCCTCCTGGGCATGACGAAAAGTATAATCGCACACGATGAGAAAATTTGCTGCGTCGGATGCAGCACAATGTCAGGCGTTTTGGATACCATCGTCGTGGTGGATGTGCAGAAGGAATTTCACCCGATTCTGATGTCCAGCACGAGATTTCTGCAGTGTGACATACGCCCGGAAGTGCTGGAGCGCACGCTGTCAATAGCGTCCGAAATTGCCAAGGAGGGACGTGAAGGGAAAGCCGTCGGATGTCTATTTGTGCTCGGCGACATAGGGAAAATTTCACTGTTCATGAAGCCGCTCGTTCTGAATCCATTCTACGGATATCCCGAGTCGGAGCGGAACATATTAAACTCACTTATGGACGAAACCATAAAAGAATTTTCGCTCATAGACGGAGCATTTGTCATCCGCGGCGACGGAATAGTGGAGTCTGCGGGAACGCTAATATACACACCGGACCACAACATCGTGATGCCAAGCGGATTTGGCACGCGTCACGCGGCAGCGGCATCAATCTCGTGGGCAGCGGAATGCGTCGCAATCGCAGTATCGGAAAGCACGCGCTCCGTCACGCTTTTCCAAAACGGACAGATGCTGCAGGTCATGTGACACCGCCGTAGGCGTCGCAAATTCCAGCGGAATGAACTCCAGACGTCGTATTTTTAGGATGAAGTTCCGAGCGCCAATGTTTTTTAGTTTCCCGTGGGCTTTGTTTTTAGATCTCCGACGATTTTATTTTTAGTTTTCGTTTTCCGACGATTTTCGCCTTCGCGCGCGGGAGCGATCCGCATCCGCGAAGCGGATGCGGCGGGCGCAGGGGCTGCGCCCCTGCCCGCCGGAGGCATAAATAAAGCAGCTCTGCGGGAATTTTAGCAAAGCGGCAGTGGAGGGAATTCATGCGCGACGGAATGGAAAGTGGCACAGAGTTTCATGCCTGCGCAAAGCGATATCCGCAACCGCGACGCGGATGCGGCGGCTGCAGGGGCTACGCCCCTGCCCGCCGGAGGCACAAAATCATACACCAGTGCGAGCGCATGGCTGCAAGAGGAACGCTTCTAGGTGGAGGTTATGTTCTTTCCAATTTGGACACAAAAAGTATTGTCGCTTCCGCCATTTGCGTCAGCACCTTAATCTTTTCCTTGACGAGCATATCCGGTGTGTGCACAATTCTGTCGACCTCCGTGAAGTACACATTGATCCCGTCAATTTGCTTTTGCATTGTGTCAATTTCTCCACTGAACATATCATTCTCTATCTCAAACTCTTCGATGGATGTGTTCAACTGATTGATTTCATTGGCCAATTCATCGTAGCTGTGATAGTTGTGGTCGCATGAACTGGAATCGGACGATGCCGTATCGAAAGAGTCATCGTCCTCGTCTGCGGACGAGATCCGCTTGCATGCTATTTCCTTAGCTTCGCTGTTGCAGTGGGCAATGACTGCAAGCAAATTATTCAGCTTTTGCCCATTTTTATGGAGCGCATTTTTGATTTTCTCCAGAGCGTCACGCTTGGATTTGACCAATTTCTGTAGCGGCAAAATCTGCGACACTATGCGATAATTTTTTTTCGTTGTTTTCCGCAGCTCGTCCCGCAGACATTCAATTTCTTTTTCCAGTATCACAGTCGCAGCGTTGGATGTGTCAAATTTTGGACCGATCCCACC
>JAITRI010000014.1 GCA_031288455.1 Puniceicoccales bacterium | reverse complement strand
CCTGCGCAATATTTCCGTTGCACTGTCCACATTCGCGATTCTGAACGGATCCTCCAGGTGTGACAATTTTGGCCACAGGAATGTTTCCGCTTCCTCCCGCGATGAAATTCCCCTCTGCGCGAGGACAACGCATAGCGGAAATCCGATGTTGAGCGCTTTGTAGAGCGCCTCCGCAATCGATTTTTTATGTGGGATTTGTGTCCAGGATTTTTCGATCATCGGCGTTGCCAAAATTTACGTTACCGGCTGAGAACTCCCGGCGATCGCCGCGCGCCGTCCTCTGTGCCACAGGAAAAATATCGGGCTCGCGACAAATATCGACGAAAATGTTCCCACGACAACTCCTATGAGAAAGACAAGCGCAAAGTCGACGACTACACCCGCTCCAAGCCAGCAGAGCGCCATTGCCGCCAGAAATGTGGACGCGCTGGTGAGAATTGTGCGCGCAAGCGTTCTTCCGATCGATAGATTTATCACGGCATCCAGCGGTTTTCCGACATTCGCCTTCAACTCCTCCCGTATCCTGTCGAATACTATGATCGTGTCATTTATGGAATACCCCACAACCATCAGAATGGAGGCGACCATCGGTGCGGAAATCTGATGTCCGCATGCCAAATAAATCAGAATTGTCATCAGCACGTCCAGAAGCGTCGACACAACGGCGCCTATGCCGTATCCCACTTCGAATCGGAATGCGACGTACAGCATTATGCACACCATTGACAATGCCACCGAAATGATGGCGTTCATCTTCACTCCGCCACCGGCCGATGCTCCAATTTCTACCGCTTTCACGAGCGACGGTCTCGCATCCTTGAAATGATTTTCCAGGCACCTAAAAAATGCATTTCCCTTTCCCTCCTCCGTCTGCACGCGCAGCATTTCGGAAGCATTATCCGCAGATTTTTGATAGATTGCGACCACCTCTCCCATATTATTTTGCGCCGCCAATTTGCTGATTTCCCCGCTGTGAATTTTCCTGTTCAATTTAACGGTGATCTCATCCCCGCCGGTGAAATCGATGCCATATATTTTCGTGCTGCGCGCCGCCACAATGGCGATGCACGCGACGCCAACGATGGCATAGATCCACGCCGCGCATTTCGCACAGCCGAGAAAATTAAATGCACGCACGTTTATGCTAAAGTCAGGCAATAGCTTTTTTATGGAACATGTGTTCACCAAAAATTCCAGCAGCGCCTTGCCGAGGACAAGAGCGCAGAACATCGTCGAAAAAATTCCGATCGCCAGCGTTACGCCGAATCCCTTTATCTGTCCACTGCCGAAGTGGATCAGTATCAGCGCCGTCAGGAGCGTGGTCAAATTCGCGTCGAGAATGGTGGCAAAGGCCTTTCTGTGACCGTCCGACAGGGCCACCGAAAGAGGCTTGCCGGCTGACAATTCCTCGCGCATGCGCTCAAATATCAGAATATTTGCGTCCACTGCCATTCCAATTGTCAGCACAAGTGCGGCGATTCCAGGCAGCGTCAACGTTGCTCCAATGGCGGACAGCGTGCCAATGACGATGGCAACATTCGCCACCACTGCGATCAGCGACACTACGCCGGCGGTTAGGTAGTAGGCCAGCATGAAAATTATTACCACGGCGGCACCAGCGACGGATGCAATCAGTGAACTGGTGCGCACATCCTCCGCCAGCGATGGCCCAATTTCATTCAATTCGACCAATTTTAGCGCCACTTCGAGCGGATTGTTAAGCACATTTGCCAATTCGATCGCTCCCCGCTGGGAAAAATTCCCGGAAATGCTGGCGTATCCATTGGAAATGGCACAGCGGATGACGGGCGCCGAATACAGTTCGCCGTCCAATACGATCCCCAGCTGCTGGCCGACATTTGCCGCCGTCACTTTTTCAAAATGCTTTGCGCCGTCATCCGTCATGGCAAGAGCAATTTCATAGTCTCCAAATTGTCCAACGGTGACACTGGCGCGCTTCACCGCACCGCCTGACATCTCCGGTATTTTTTTCACAAATGCATACTCCGGCTTGCGGCTCGATGCGGCATCATCGCCGACAAAATGCAAAATTTCATAGCCGATGGGCGCGCGTTCCGCCTTTGATTGTGGGGTAATGGACGGATGCAGAAGCCTGAATTCCAGCTTCGCCGGTTTTTTGATGGCGTGCACAATTTCCGGATTATCCTTCATCGATATGCCCGGCAGTTGCACCTCTACGCCGCTGTCCCCGAAAATTCTCAGCAGCGGTTCCGCCACTCCCAATCCGTCAATGCGCTGCCCTATGATGTCGATCGCCTTGCGCAACTGTTCGGTTTTTTCGGCGGCCGTGAGATCTTTGAACTTCGCGTCATCCACTTTCAAAACAAATGAAACGCCGCCCTTCAGATCCAGTCCCTGCCTAATTTTCCCGCGCGAGGACAGCAAAATTCCGTTCAAAATTGCCTTATTTTTCTCCCGCAGATTTTTAATGGCGGCGGCATTCCTGTTTTTAAAAAATTGCGACAGATCCAAATTTTCCTCATCGGCGACATCCATCATCGCAGCATATAAGCTGCGCGACTTCCCGGTTTCCACCCTGTCATTGGCGCGCCGCATCACGGCAGCGAACGCGTCGCGATTCCCGGTCACACACTTCACAATGTGCGCATCAAACGGTCTGTCGTGCACGGGAAAAATATTACAGGCCGCAATCAGGATGACGGCGAGCGACAGCAAAATTCCACGGGGCAATGTTCTTCCGCGCATGGGACTATTCGTTGTCGGATTTATCCAGCTTCATCTGAATGTAGGAGCGGAAAATTTCAATTTTTGTGTTGTCCGCCACTTTCAGTATGAATTTCGAACCCTTCACGGCGGAGATCGTTCCAACGATGCCCGATGTCGTCACGACCCTGTCCCCGGATTTCAGCGCCTCTATCATCTGCAGTTGATTCCTCTGTTTTTTTCTCTGCGGGGCGATGAGAAGAAACCACATTCCGGCGAATAATAATCCGTAGATTGCGAGCATTTGCAGCCCGCCGCCGGTCTGCTGCGCCGTTTCAGCTAAAAAATTTATGGGATACATTTTCTAAAGTCT
Source organism: Puniceicoccales bacterium (assembly GCA_031288455.1). GTDB lineage: Bacteria > Verrucomicrobiota > Verrucomicrobiia > Opitutales > JAIRKQ01 > JAIRKQ01. The sequence goes on along the minus strand of JAITRI010000014.1, from coordinate 4,618 downwards.
ATGGCGTGGAAAGTAAAACGAGATGCCGCGTAATCAAGCAATAAATTCCAAAAATTTGATGGAAAATGTGCATTTTAGAGAAAGATCTTCACGTACGCTTTTTCCCTGAGTGAGTTTATGAAATTTGCCTTCAATTCCATCTGATATTTTATGGATAATTTTTTCTCAATGTCGCCGCTCACTTCGTCCAGCGTCAATTTTTTCGCAGGCTTTTCGGCGGATACAAATAGCACGCAAATTTTTCCATCGAGCGCGATTTGATCCGAGAAATTTCCCACGCTCACCGCAGACGCCGCCGCGGACAATGCCGGGATCATTTCATCGACTGCTATCCATCCGATGTCAGACAGTAGCCTGTCGCCGTAAAACTTCTTCAGCTGATGCCTCACGCGGCTCCAATTTTCCTCGTGGGAAGTTGATTCATCGGCGGAGAAATATTCTGATTTGTAGGCCGCATCCAACGCGCCAATCAGCTGCTCCAGTGACGTTTGCAGGTCCTCGTCACTTTTCCCATCGCTTGGGATATCAATTTTCGTCACGAAGATCTTCCTGTCGAATATGAAATCCGCAATGTGTTCTCTGTAGTATTCGCTGATTTTGGCTGGGCTGACTTCCGGCTTTGACTTCTGCAATTCGCGCATCGCGAATCCAACTATGGCATAGTCCCTGATGTTCTTCTTGAATTCTCTGACGGACATTCCGCCATCGCGCAAATATTTGACAAACGCTATCCTGTCGCCACCGAATTTATCGTAAATGTAGGCCTCGTATTCATTCTTTTCGTAGCTGTCCGGGATGCGTCCGCCCTTGGCCTTAAAATCCGCCACTATTAGAATTCTATCTATGTACGCATTCAAGACAAGCCGCTGGTGCTCTAATATTTTCCTTTGGAATTCCTCCTGCGTCCTGGATTCGTCGCGTATGCGCGGAATTATCGGCGCTATTTCTCGCATGAGTTGTTCCATGGTGATGATCTCGTCATTGACTATCGCTGCGATGTCGTTGACGTAAATCGGCATTTGGAAATCCTCCAGATATTGTCTGCGTTCGCCGTGCATTGCGTGCATTTCACCGTCGGCATTTGCTCCGCACACAGACAAAATCAGCGCGCAGCTGCACACAATCAACAGACGAAAAGACTTCTTCAATCCGCACATGCTGTGCACTATGAAAATGTAGCAAAATTTTGCCATTCTTTTTTCGAGAAGCTTGACATTTTTTATTAAATGTCATTGCTGCTGCGCATCACATGTGCGCAATATAATATGTCTCCGTCGCTAAAAATTCTGTACCTCGGCGACATCGTTGGACGTCCTGCGCGCGAATTCATAGGGGATCGAATGCGCAGCATACGCACCCTAAACGGCATCGATGTTGTCATTGCCAATGCGGAAAATGTCACCTCCGGGTCCGGCATCAACCGCGAACACGCCGAATTTCTGCACGGCAACGGCGTGGACATAATTACGCTGGGAGACCACGTTTGGGATAGGCGCGGATTTGAATGCGACATCGCACATTTGGACTACGTCTGTAGGCCGGCGAACATTCCCGATGAGTGCCCTGGGCGTGACTTTGCGATGATGGAAAAAAATGGCATAAAAGTCGGTGTTTCCGTCGTTTTGGGCCGCCATTTTATGAAAATAGATGCCACGTGTCCCGTCAGGGCGATGGAAAATATCCTGCGCAAGCGCGGCAATTCCGTCGACATTTTTATCGCCGAAATTCACGCCGAAGCGACCGCCGAAAAAATCGCATTCGGGTGGAATTTTGACGGCCGCGTTGCGGCGATCATCGGGACACACACCCACGTTCCGACAGCTGATGATCGCATTTTGCCGAACGGAACGGCCTACGTGACTGACATCGGCATGTGCGGGCCCCACGCATCCGTCATCGGCCGCGACATTTCCCAGGTTCTGCAGTCCATAAAATATGGGATGCCGCAAAAGTTCGAAGTTGCGACCGATGACGTGCGGCTGAATGGTGTGCTGCTCACCATTGACGCGGCATCGGGATTGGCGCGGAAAATTTCGAGATTTTCGGAGAGAATGGCATAGCGCCGGCGTGTGCTGCGCGGCGGATATTGTCCGCAATTTATGTGTTTACAACGGCTGCGAAATTATCACCAATGTGGCCATGAGGATTAGTGGCGGCGATGCGCGCGGAATATTGCTGGATGTTCCATCGGGCGTGGAATATTTGCGTCCGGCGACTGATTTTTTGCGGGAGGCGGTATTTTCGTCGCTTGGGCAGAATGTGCGCAATGCCCTTGTGCTTGACCTGTTTGCCGGCGTCGGAGGATACGGCCTCGATGCTCTCAGCCGCGGAGCCAACGGGTGCGTTTTCGTGGAAAAAAGTCGCGTGGCGGTCGACGCCATTGGGAAAAATTTAGGGAAGGCCAAAAAGTCCATTGGAAGAGATATCACGGCGAAGATTTTTTGCGCCGATGTTTTCGCATGGGCAACGTCCTACGATGCCGCGTTTGACATAATTTTCATCGACCCGCCATACAATATGGCCGAAAGTCGTGCCACTGAATTGCTAACATTGGCGTCGAAATTTTTGGCATCCACCGACGGCGCAAGGGCGATATTTGAAGTCCCCGGCTCCTGTGAGATTGATGCCACCGCAGATCTGTTGGAATTGCGAAGACTGGGGCGCTCAGGAAATTCCAGGCAGCCGAACGCTCTGATATATGGCAAAAAACAGAAGTAGTACGCTGAAAAATATTGCGATTGTGTCGGGAGCGACAGTCGTTTCGAGGATATTGGGATATCTGCGCGACATACTGATGATCACATTTCTCGGCATATCGGAAATCAGCGACGCATTTCTGTTGGCGCTATGCCTGCCGAACGTTTTCAGAAAACTTCTGGGAGAAGGTGCCGTGTCATCGACAATAGTTCCTGTGCTGTCGTCGCACAATGCAAAATACGGCAAAAATTCCATGCTGCAGCTATTCTCCAGCATTCTTTTGCGATTATTTTTGTGCCTCGCCGGAATACTGCTGCTGCTGTACGGCGCAATTTTTTTCGCAAATGCAATGGTGCACGGTGCCAAATGGCGCATGGTGCTGTCATTCACGGCCATGATGCTGCCGCACATGGCCTTCGTGTGTCTTGCCGTTATGATCACGGCCGTGCTGCAGGTTGTTGGGAAATTTTTTGTGGCATCCATCGGACAGATTCTGGTGAACATTTCCATGATTGCATCGCTGCTGCTGGGACATTTTCTGCTAAAATACGGCGGCATCAAATTGGCACACTGTCTGATAATTGGGCTGCTGGTCGGCGGCGCGCTGCAGTTGGCAGTGCCGGCATTTGCGGTGATCTCGATGGGATGGCCTTGGAAATTCGATGCGAAAGTGCCACATTTGAAGGCGCGCATGGGAGAAATTTGGAAATTATTTGTGCCTGGAGTTTTTGGCGCTGTGGTCGAGCAGGCTGACATCATTATTTTTCGCATGATTGCGTTTTCCAGCGCCTCCGCGGTATCATTTCTGTACGTGGCAAACCGGCTGATCGAGCTGCCAATCGGAGTTTTTGGATTCTCCATAGCCTCCGTGTTTTTCCCGAACATGGCAAAATTTGCCAGTTCCTCCGCGGATGACAGTCGCATGGGTGACATATTTCGCGCCTGTTTCGCGGCTGTGCTGTGGATTCTGGTACCGTCCGCGATCGGATTATTCATTCTGAACGGAGAAATTGTGTCGGTATTTTTTGAATACGGGAATTTCAGAGGCGTCGATGTTCTGAGCGTCTGCCCAATCATTTCTGTGTACTGCATCAACATGCTATTTTCCGGGATCAGTCCTGTGTTTGTGCGCGGATTTCATGCTCTCGGGGACACGAAAACTCCGGCTGCCATTGGAGTCGTCACTTTGGGCACCAACGCGCTGCTTTCGCTGGCACTTGTGAAAAGTTTCGGAGCGATCGGCGTGGCATCCGCGATCACGTGTGCGGCAGCCGTTCAGACGCTGTGCCTCGCAGCGGTCTTCAGCGGGAAAATGAATGGCGCGCCAACTTTTTTGCGCGCCAAAGATTGCGGAATAATATTTGGCGGAGGTGTCACCGTGGCGATTGTGGCGCTGGGCATAAAATTTTTCATTCCACTGTGGTGCCATTTGGGGAAGCGCGTCTCCGATATTCTGACGATCGTTTTGGCTGTGGGAATGTCCGCCTGCGCGCATCTGCTGATTAGCAGAAAATTCATCGGCCGCACTTTTTCGCCGCAGCAAAAATAAGACATTGGCCGCGCGCACGAATTTCCCATGTGGCAGTTCCGTTTTGTTTAAATTCCCGCTGTGCCGTGTTGTTTACGCCTCCGGCGGGCAGGGGCGTAGCCCCTGCTCCCCCGCATCCGCTTCGCGGATGCGGACCGCTCCCGCGCGCATGAATTTCCCACGTGGCAGTTCCGTTTTGTTTAAATTCCCGCTGCGCCGTTTTTATGCCTCCGGCGGGCAGGGGCGTAACCCCTGCTCCCCCCGCATCCGCTTCGCGGATGCGGACCGCTCCCGCGCGGTGGTGGCGAAAATCTCCGAAGCCTGAAAACTAAAAATAAAATCGTCGGAGATCCGAAGACAAAGACGTCGGGAAACTAAAAAACACTGTCGCCG
>JAITRI010000048.1 GCA_031288455.1 Puniceicoccales bacterium | reverse complement strand
CGGTGGTTGCGCACACCAAGGTAGCGCCGGTAACACCTATAATATCCCCTGCAATGCTAACGAGATTGTCACGGCCGAAGGTTGCAGACTGTCTCTGCGTGACTTCGTTCCCATTCTGCAGACTCTCTGTGGAGACGGTTTCAGCGCATGTTTCACTGAGATTTGCGCTTTGATCATCTTCCGCCTTGTATTTATCTTCGCTGGATTTGCCATGCGAATCGCGCGTGTCAAGAGATGTGCTGGCTGATTGTGTAAGCAATGTTTGGTTTTGCGCTGCTGATGTAATCGAGCTGCCTGAGCATTGGCTACGCAACGATGCAACATTAGCGTGAGGGGAATGGGCATTCCTTTGATATATATCATTAGATATATTTTCCGGTTGAGTCATGATGTACGAGATGCTATCTTGATTATGTGTCATTGTGTCATATGTCACATTTGACAGTATACGCTAAAATTTACAGATCGCAAGCGAGAAATGCTCCCGACGGGGAATGTTTGCCAAAGTGTGCTATGGTTTTTGTGAAATTTCCCATTTTTTACACTCGCCGGGAAAAGTTCCACGCTGGATTGATGTGCGAATGTCGTCCATTAGTTTCACCATAAATCGCGCGTTGTGGATTGTCAGCAGATATCCGCCGAGCATTTCGTTCGCCCTGAGAAGATGGTGTATGTAGGAGCGTGAAAAGTTTCTGCAGCAGTGGCAGTCACAGGATTCGTCTATGGGGGAGATGTCCTCTCTGAAGCGGGCATTGTGCAGGTTCATGAACCCTTTGCCATCGCTTGAGTTTGGCATGCACAGTGCGCCGCCGTGGAGTGCGAGGCGCGTTGGGTGGACGCAGTCGAATGTGTCGATGCCACTTTTTACGCCATTCCATATGTCTGCAATTTTTCCGATTCCCAGCAGATGCGTCGGGCGTTCGCGGTCTAGGACCTCGCCGGTCATCCGCACGATGGCGTGCATCTGCTCCGCGCTGCCTCCGAGACTGCCGCCGATGGCTTGTCCGAAGAAGTCGTTCTGCGCGACAAACTCTGCGCTTTCTCGGCGCAAATCTTCGTATACTCCGCCCTGGATGATGCCGTAGAGTGCCTGGTTTCCGTCATCTGATTTTTTAAATTCCGAGAGGCTGCGAGATTCCCAGCGGTGACTTCGCAGCATTGCCATTGCCGTATAGTCTCTGTCCGCGTGAAATGGTGTGCATTCGTCGAAGGCGAGGACGAGATCTGCGCCCAATTTTCGCTGCACTTGCATTGAAATTTCCGGCGTTAGGTGGATGATGGAGCCGTCGCTGTGGGAGCGGAAAACTGCGCCATTTTCCGAGATTTTCAGGAGAGATTTCACATTTTGAGGAAAATTTCTGCGACCCTTGATTTCATTTGCGACACCGCCGTGTCCGAGGCTGAAGATTTGGAATCCCCCTGAATCGGTGAGCATTGGGCCGTTCCAATTTAGCATGCGGTGGAGCCCTCCATTTTTTTCGACGACATCTGGGCCCGGCTGCAGCATGAGATGGTATGTGTTTGAGAGGATAATTCCTGCTCCCGTTGCGGCCAAATCCGCCGTTGAGATTGATTTCATGGCGCCCTTTGTGGCGCAGAAGATAAAATTTGGAGTTTCGATGGAGCCGTGTGGGGTGGATAATATTCCGCTGCGGGCGCGGCAATGGTCAGATGTGTGCGTTATTTTAAATGAGAAATTCTCCGCTGCCATTGGTGGCACATTGGAAGCAAATGGTGAAATTTCCAGCAAAAATTTCCGATGCCGCTGCGCCTTGAAATTTCCCAGGGACACAAGTTTCACAATTTCTGGCAAATTTGCGCAGAATTTTCAAAGATAGCCACATTGGGGGCATTGTCGGAAGATTCGTGTTGACATTGCCACGGCGCAGGATTTATAGGAATTCCTGCGTTGCCCGATAGCTCAGCGGTAGAGCAGGTGACTGTTAATCACTTGGTCGCAGGTTCGAATCCTGCTCGGGCAGCCAGGCCACAGGATTGCGCGTGAATTCATCGGACAGTGCATGCGGAGGGTATTCCATCGTCTTGGCTACCGCCGGAACGAGGCGTCTCGCGGAAGAAATCGCCCGGAAGCTGGTGGAGGAAAAACTTGCCGCCTGCGTGCAAATTCATAGGACAAAGAGCTTTTATCGCTGGAATGGGGCCGTTAGGAGTGGCGGAGAATATTTATTCATCATAAAGACGAAATCGCAGCTATTCGACGCAATTTCGGAATTCATTGGAGCACACCACGACTACCAAACGCCGGAAGTCATTCGGATTGCCGTGCAGGGCGGAGATGGTAAGTATTTGCATTGGATCGACGACTGTCTCAGTCCATAGGATGGGAACGGCGAAAATCAGTGGCATATTTTCCGGTGGATGTCGCATCTGTGCTGCGATTCGAATAAAATTTATCAAATAAAAAAATAAATGTTGACGTTTGCGTTCGTCCTTGCAGATTGCGGTGAACTGGTCTCGTGGGGGTGGATATTTTTGTATCTTCCAGCGCGGGAGAATGCCCTTGTAGCTCAGCTGGCAGAGCGCATCCTTGGTAAGGATGAGGTCGGCAGTTCGAGTCTGCTCGGGGGCTCCATGATTTTAGAATTTAGAGTTTTATAGAAAAATAAAAAAGGAAGTAAAATGGCAGCGAAAGAAACCTTCACACTAACAAAGCCGCATGTGAATGTCGGGACTATCGGGCACGTGGACCATGGGAAGTCGACGTTGACAACTGCTATACTGAAGGTGCAATCCGATCTCGGGCTGGCGCAATTTAAATCGTACGCAGATGTCACAAAGGGTGGCACGGTTCGCGATGCCAGCAAAACCGTTACCATCGCCGTATCACACGTTGAATATGAGACTGCGAC
>JAITRI010000067.1 GCA_031288455.1 Puniceicoccales bacterium | reverse complement strand
TCGCGCGCGCGAAGCGATCCGCATCCGCTGCGCGGATGCGGCGGGTGCAGGGGCTGTGCCCCTGCCCGCCGGAGGCACTAAAACAGCACAGCGGGAAGATGCAGCTCTGTGGCGTAAACAAAAGTCCGCGGCGCCGTATTTTCAGAGGAAAGCGCCCGGCGCCAATGTTTTTTAGTTCCCCGTGGCCTTTGTCTTTGTATTTTCGGCGCTTTTATCTTTAGTTTTCATTTTCCGTAAATTTCCGCCATCTCGCGTGCCCGGAGATTTCCGCCTCGCGCGCGCGAAGCGATCCGCATCCGCTGCGCGGATGCGGCGGGTGCAGGGGCTGTGCCCCTGCCCGCCGGAGGCACTAAAACAGCACAGCGGGAAGACGCAGCTCTGGGGCGTAAACAAAAGTCAGCGGCGCCGTATTTTTTGGAAAAGCCAGCGGTGAGGATCCTGCAGTAAGCCGGATTCTGTGCCGTCCTGCGACGGTGCGTCCATTCATCTAATTCTGCAAGCAATCGCAGAATTCTCCATGCGGAGTGCGGCGAACCCGGAGCCATCGAGCTGGCAACTCGGCCCCCTATTTCGCCTTGCACCAAATTGGGTTTGCCATGCGCGCAACATCGCTGCTGCGCCGGTGAGCTCTTACCTCACCATTTCACCCTTACCTGGCGGCGGTATATTTTCTGTTGCACTGTTCCGTCACGCGACCTATGGGACGCGTGCCCACGCTTTCGCGTGGAATTTTGCCATGTGGTGTCCGGACTTTCCTCTCGCGATCTCGCACACGAGCGAACGCATGTCTGCAAAATCCCCACTTCCATTCCCAATTGCGAAAATTCAATCGCTGTAAAGAAAAAAATGCAACGCGTGCCGGTTTCGCTACTTGTCTGCGTAGCGGTTGAACTTCGCACGAATTTCACAATTTCGCTAACTTCTCGGCAGTATCGGCAGCGACACCTTAAACGTCGTTCCGACGTTTTCCCGCGAATCAACGGCGATTGTGCCGTCGTGGATCGCAACGCAATGCTTCACTATAAACATTCCTATGCCCATTCCTTTGCGAGATTTGATGTTGGATCCGCGGTGAAATGGCTTGAAAATTTCCTTCAGGTCGCCCTTGGGAATCCCTATGCCGCTGTCCTTGACGTATATGGTCAAAATATCTGCGTCGTATGCTAATTTTATGTAAACCAATTCATTAGAATTCGAATATTTGACTGCGTTGGTGAGCAAATTTGAAATGATGTGGTAGAGGAGCGTCGTGTCCATGTTGAGCGAATAGGGGAATGATTTCGACACCTGCAGCACAATTTTCCTCCCCTCGTTTAAATTTTCCACCTCGTTCACTATGTTTCTGCAAAACCGAACAACGTCGGTTTTAAGCGGCTGAAACGTCAGTTGATTGTCCTGCACCTTGCCCAGAATGGTCACCGTGTCCATCGTGCGCGTCATCCTGAGAATGCATTTTTTTATGTCCTGCAAATAATTCATTTTATCGGCCTCGCTCAAACGATCGCTGCACTGTTCCATCAGATCGACGGCGCCCTGCATGACCGCCAGCGGAGTCCGCATCTCGTGCGAGACCATGTTGATGAACAGTCCTTTCGCCTGGTTTAATTCCCGTTCCTTTCTGAGCATTTCTAGGAGACGCTGTCTGGCCGGCCCTCTAGTCTTGATCGGCATACTATGCGCGGCACACTGACAATTTCTGTCGCCACTATTCTGTAAGTCACACATGATCACTTGGCCGAAACGATTGCCGCTCCTGCGCAAACAATTGCAGTGACACATGGCACTGCCAACCGTTCCGCTGCGGCAAAATTGAAAGATTTGTTCCGAATCACGGGCGTGAGAAAATCGCAAATAAAAAAATATTCAAGTTTTTTTATTGTAAAAAATATTTTACATGATACATTCATGTGCACTATGAGTTTAAGTATTGGGACAAATAATAGTGAGAGTTTGAATGGGAGTACTCCGCCTGTTTTAGAGGCTGGAGTGGTGATTGACCCTAGCAAGAATACTGGTCTGTCACAGGCCAGTGTCGGAAGTAAACTCCACAGCAGCATAAATTCCACCGATGCCACAAGGGTTGGTACGGGTGCACACGATAGGGCGAATGATTTGCAAGACACCATCGCAAATGTCGCGGATGTCGCACGACCGGGAACGATGGCAAATGAAAATGTCACCGCAGGACGTGACATGTCGGCACGGGCGGTAGATCCGGAAAATGCAAAATTGGATAGCAGTGTCGTCAGGACACTATTCTCCAACAGCGGCCCAGGGTCCATCAATGACTTTGGCCTGAGTGGCTAAAGTGGATTCGTACACACTGAGACGCTTTATTTATGCCTCCGGCGGGCAGTGGCACAGCCCCTGCTCCCGCCGCATCCGCGAAGCGGATGCGGACCGATCGCGCGTGAAATTCTGTGCCCATTCGCACTTCGACGTGCCTGCAATTTCCCCCACCCCTCCTCGCCGGAGGCGAGGAGGGGTGGGGGAAGAGCACGATAACTGCGCGCATCTTTCGGCAATCGTCGGAAAATGAAAACTGAAGATAAAATCGTCGCACAGGAAACCTAAAAACTTCAGCATCGGAAGGATTATAAACACGGGCGACGCAGATTTCACTCCAAGAATAACGGCCGCAAGTGACTTCGGAGGCGCCACGCGAGCGACGACTTTCCGTGAAGCCGTTTTGTTTGCGCCTACGTTTTGTTTATGTTTAAATTCCCGCTGCGCCGCTTTATTTATGCCTCCGGCGGGCAGTGGCACAGCCCCTGCACCCACCGCATCCGCTTCGCGGATGCGGACCGCTTCGCGCACGCGAGGCGGAAATCTTCGGAGGCATGAGATGGCGAAAATCTCATGGCGCGCGCGAGGCGGAAATACACGAGGAAAAATGATGACAACGCCATCGAAAGGCTAAAAAAATATGGAAATTTATTCCGTCGGCCGTGACTTCGCCGCATTCCGTGAACTTTTACTCGCATTTTTGTGCAAAGTGGAAAGAAATATCCCATGTCAGTTTTCGAAAAATTCGATGCCGTGGTCTGCGGCGGGGGACACGCCGGATGCGAAGCGGCGCTGGCAGCCGCAAGGGTCGGAGCGAGAACGCTGCTCATAACGGACAACATTGACACGATCGCGAAGATGAGCTGTAACCCAGCCATCGGTGGCGTGGCAAAGGGAAACATTGTGCGCGAGATTGACGCATTGGGAGGGGAAATGGCCATTAATGCCGATGCGACCGCCATACAATTTCGGCTGCTTAATCGCTCCAAGGGGGAAGCCGTGCGTGGCCCGCGCGCACAGTGCGACAAGGATGCCTATAGCAGGCGCATGGTGCGTGTGATAAGTGGCATGCGCGCGAATTTGTCAGTTTTCCAGGCGACCGTCACAGCTGTGATCGTGCGGAATTGTTTGGCCGTTGGAGTCGCCACAAATGTTGGCCTTGACATATTTGGATCGACGGTCGTGTTGACCGGCGGGACATTTTTGCGCGGCCTGATGCACGTGGGGTCCAACAGAATCAGTGGCGGACGGATGGGAGATTTTTCAAGCAAAGATTTATCGGAGAGCTTGGAGAAGCATGGCATCGCGCTGGATAGGATGAAAACTGGCACTTCGCCGCGCATCTCCGGCACATCCATAGATTTTTCGGCATGCGAGGAGCAGCGTGGGGATGTGAACCCGTGCACATTTGCGTTCCATGACGACCGCGGCGGAACATTCGGAGAAATTTTTGGTGCCGCCGATCGCGCCGTTCTCGATGCGTCATTTTCCGGACAAAGGTCATGTTGGATAGCGCACACGACGCAGAAAACGAAGGAAATAGTGGAAAATAATATCGGCCGATCACCCCTCTATTCGGGAGAAATTACCGGCATCGGCCCGAGATATTGTCCGAGCATCGAGGACAAGTGCGTAAAATTCCCCGACAGGAGCGAACACCGATTATTTCTGGAGCCGGAGGGGTACAGTTCCGATGAATGGTACATCAATGGGCTGTCGTCGAGCATGCCGATGGACGTGCAGCTTGATATTTTGGGAAGCATTCCGCCGCTGCGGATGGCAAAAATTACGCGGCCGGCATATGCTGTGGAATATGATTTCGCGCCGCCAACGCAGTTGTGCGCAACGCTGCAGTCAAAAATCATCGAAAACTTGTTCTTCGCCGGTCAGATAAATGGCACATCCGGCTACGAGGAGGCGGCTGGACAGGGCCTCGTCGCTGGCGTCAATGCCGCACGCAAGGCAATGGGCGGCGAAATGATGGTCCTCGGCCGCCACGATGCGTACATCGGAGTGCTGATCGATGATCTTGTGACAAACGGAACATTTGAGCCCTATAGGATGTTCACAAGCAGAGCGGAATATCGACTTTCACTGAACCACGGCGGTGCGGATGTGAGACTGCTGCCGTTCGCGGAAAAATTTAACCTGGTGGACGGCGACAGGTTGCGCAGGACGCGCGAAAAGTTGAACACCATAAATCTTTGGGTGGAGCGTCTCGCGCGTGAAAAATTTGAATCGAAAGCGATCGGAGATTGGCTCCTGCAGTCGGCGGATGCTGGCACCATCGCATTTCCGAATGACTTCTATGCAACATCACAGACGGTGCGCGATGAAGTCATCCACAGGCTAAAGTACGCCGGATATCTGGAGCGTGAGCAGCGCACCATAGAAAAATTATCGCAGCTGGACAATGTTAAAATTCCGCCGAATTTCGACTTCACCGCCGTCGTGAGTCTGAGCAATGAGAGCAAACAGAAGCTGCAGCTGCACAGACCACTGAATCTCGGGCAGGCGTCGCGCATGGGCGGCATTACTCCCGTTGACATCTCACTGATTCTGGTGGCACTGGAAAAATTTCGACGCACGTGATTCACGCACCGTCGCCAATTTCCCACTGGGAAAGCTTTTCGATCCTGTCACCGTTCAGCGACAGCAGAAACCGCCTGCCTCTGTGCTCGATGGCAACCAGATATTTTCTTCCTCCCATGGAACGTGTCGCGACGACAATTATTTCATCTCGGCTGCGCGTGCCGACTGTTCCGTTGCGCATGCGACGTCGCCTGTGGAGTATCACGAAAAGGTATCCGAGGAATGCCAACAGCGCCAGAAATATTACCGTGCGTGCGATTGTTTCCAAAATTACCGTTTGCGTCATAGAATCTCCCAGGCGATGGCAAACGTCACTTCTGCACGGCGTGTGCCCCGGCGCCGATGAACATAAATCCGTACATTACCGCCGACAGGATTGCCACATGGGACACCTCATCGACGAGGTCGCGGCCGCCGCAGTACATGAAGATTGCATTCAGCAAAAAAATTGTCCCCAGCAGGAATGTGCTCATCTTGAAAAATGCACCGATGGCAAATGTCACGCCACACACAACGCAGACGATCGCGATGGCCCATCCGAAGTAGAGTGGCAGTTTTGTGATTCCTATGGTGCTGAGAATTTTCCCCAGTGAAATCAGTGCCGAATCACCCTGCACGAAAAACATCACTCCCTTTGCCGCCAAAATTGTTCCCAGGATCACCCTGATGAATAATTTGCCAAAACTTTCTCTGTCAAAAAGCGATCGGATCATACTGCAGCGGCAGTAAATTATTTGCGCGGAAAATATCCAGGAAAATGATGCTTGCCTGTTCAAATTTCAACGCTATCTCATTTTCACAATGAAGCGCGAAACACGTGATGCTGGGACATTGGAGCTTACGATGGCTGCCATAAATAAACAGTTCGGAGAAGGATCGATAATGAAATTGGGCGATGCAAAGAAAATGGACGTATCGGTTGTTTCCACCGGATCGCTGGCGCTTGACCTCGCTCTCGGAGTCGGCGGACTTCCCCGCGGCAGAATTTGCGAGATTTTTGGGCCAGAATCGTCCGGAAAAACGACGCTTTCGCTGAGCGTAATAGCCGAAGCACAGAGAGATGGCGGGAGTGCCGCATTCATCGATGTGGAACATGCGCTCGATCCGAGATATGCTAAAGTAGTCGGCGTCGACCTGGGAAGTCTGATGGTGGCGCAGCCGGAAAATGGGGAGGATGCGCTGAACATAACGGAGACTTTGATACGGTCGGGAGCGGTGGATGTCATCGTCGTGGATTCCGTCGCCGCGCTTGTGACAAAGGCGGAGTTGGACGGACAGGTGGGCGATGCGACCATTGGGGCACAGGCGAGAATGATGAGTCAGGCGATGCGTCGGCTGACATCGGCCATAAGCAAATCCGGATGCGTCTGCATCTTTACGAATCAAATTCGCGAGAAGGTGGGCGTGATGTTCGGCAATCCGGAAACAACACCCGGTGGCAGGGCGCTGAAATTCTTCTCATCGGTGCGCCTGGACATCCGCCGAACGTCGCAGATAAAGGAAAACTCCGGGAAGGTCACCGGCAACAGAACGCGCGTAAAAATAGTGAAAAATAAGGTGGCGGCCCCGTTCACGGAGTGTGAATTCGACATAATGTTCAACGAGGGAATTTCGAAGACTGGGTCCATAATAGATCTTGGGCTTGAGCATAAGATTCTTGAGAAAAAGGGCGCGTGGATCGCGCACGATGGGAAGTTAATCGGACAGGGGCGCGAATCGGCGAAGCAGTACCTGAAAAATAATCCCGAAGTGGCGAAGTCACTGGAAGACGAGATCAGGAGAATAGTGCACGTTGCCGGCGGAACGGTGCTGGCGGAGAGCGTCGATGAGGATTCCGCCGCCGCCTAGCAGGATTGGGAATTATATTTCGCCGAGCGAACGCGCTTTTGTGTGAAATGTCCTCCTTTGTCGCGACTGTGAGGAGGTTTGTGCCATGTGCGCCACCACAGCGTAGTTTTGTGGCGGAAAAATCGATGAAAAAGACGCGGCATCACTCCTGCGGCAAATACTGAAAAATGTGTGCCCAGAGCGGCGGCTAAATAATAAATTTTAGCGATAAGAATTTGACGATTTTTATAAAAAAAATTAGGGACTCTTCTTTCCATGGGAGATAAACATGAGAATGTCGGACATCGCGAAAGGTTACGGGAGAGGTTTATGCGCGCGGAATTTTCATGCTTCAGTCAACACGAAATCGTGGAACTGATGCTCACCTTCAGCATCCCGAGGAGGGACGTGAAAAGAACGGCGAAAATACTGCTGAAAACATTTGGATCCATCGCTGGAATTTTCGACGCCGAAATTGGAGAATTGGAGCAAATAAAAGGCATCGGGCGTGCCACTGCGATCTCCATAAAAATGATACGCGCGGTGAATAGTTTGTATCTGCAGGAGAAATTTTCAAGCGGCACGGACATTGACTCCGCCGAAAAAGCCATTGCGCTGTGGCGCCAGAGAATGTCGGGCCTGAAGGTGGAAGTGGTCGAGGTGGCCCACATGAGTTCCGAGTTGCGCCTGATGGAAGACGGCATAGAGCGTCTGGAAGAGGGAACGGTTGCATCCGCCGTGATTTATCCGAGAAAAATAGTGGAATCCGCCATGCGCCGCAATTCGGCGGCAATAATGCTGTGCCATAACCACACATCCGGATCGGCGGACCCATCGGACTGCGACGAACGCAACACGAGAGCTCTAAAAACTACGCTGCAGCATCTGGACATCGCCCTCGTGGATCACATAATTATTTCGCCAATCGGCGCATTTTCGTTCAGGGAAAATGGACTGCTGTGAAGCGCACTTGCTTTATTAGTGCCTCCGGCGGGCAGGGGCGCAGCCACTGCACCCCACCGCATCCGCTTCGCGGATGCGGATTGCTTCGCGTGTGGAATCCTGTGCCCCTTCGCATTTCGACGTGCTTACAATTTCCCCCACCCCTCCTCGCCTCCGGCGAGGAGGGGTGGTGGAAGAGCATGATAGCTTCGCGCATGAGAGGCGGAAATCTCCGGAAAACGAAAACTAAAAATAAAATCGTCGGAAATCCAAAGACAAAGGCCACGGAGAACTAAAAAAACATCGGCGCCAGGCGCTTTTTTCTGAAAATACGGCGCCGCGGACTTTTGTTTATGCCTCCGGCG
Source organism: Puniceicoccales bacterium (assembly GCA_031288455.1). Taxonomy (GTDB): domain Bacteria; phylum Verrucomicrobiota; class Verrucomicrobiia; order Opitutales; family JAIRKQ01; genus JAIRKQ01. Next base: position 73 of record JAITRI010000067.1, on the reverse strand, counting down.
GGGGGGGGGGGGGGCCCGGCCGACCCCCGCCCCACCCCCCCGCGGGGGGAGGGGGGGGGGGGGGGGGGGGGAG
>JAITRI010000040.1 GCA_031288455.1 Puniceicoccales bacterium | reverse complement strand
AAAGTTCACGACGATGGAAGAATATTTTCCGCTCAGAATGGCATTTTTCGCCGCATTTTTCACGTCGATTGCACTCATTTCCGGTTTTTGATCATAGGTTTCTACGTCGCGTGGGCTGGGAATCAAAGTGCGATCTTCGCCGTCGAACGGCTCCTCTCGGTAGTCATTGAAGAAGAATGTCACGTGGGCGTATTTTTCCGTTTCGGCGCAGCGAAATTGCCGCAATCCAGCTGCGCTGATGTATTCTCCAAAAATATTTTTCATTTTTTTTGGGCGGCGAAAGATCACATTTTCACACAAATTGACTTCGTATTCCGTGAGCGTTGCGTAGTATAAATTTAGCAGTTTTTCGCGGTGAAATCCTGAAAATTCGGCGTGGGTGAATGCCTTGGTTATTTCCCGCGGGCGGTCCCCGCGAAAGTTAAAAAATATCACGCTGTCATTGTCACATATTTTTCCGCGAAAAATGCCTTCTCCGTCCACGATTTGAGTCGCGGAAATGAACTCGTCGCCCACCCGGTTTTCCGCCGCCGGATTGCTGTAATAGCGTTCTATGACTTCAGTCGCCGACCGGCATTGTGGAAAATTTCCGCGCCCGACCATGCAATTGTACGCCTCCCTAACGCGCTCCCATCGGTTGTCGCGGTCCATCGCCCAAAATCTGCCAATGACCGTGCCGATTTCCCCGACGCCGATTTCCCGGCACTTTCCTTCGATCTCTCCGCAATACCTCATGCCACTGTTCTTGGCAGTGTCGCGCCCATCGCCGATGAAGTGGATGAAAACGTCACTCAAATTCGCATTTTTCGCAAATTGTAAAATTGCATGGAGATGGCGCAAAACCGAATGCACGCCGCCATCGGAGCAAAGTCCGATCAAATGAAGCTTCGACCGGTGGAGCAGGGCATTGTCGATTGCCCCCTGAAACACTGAATTTCTTTCCAATTCACCGCTGGCGATGGCTTTGTCTATGCGGACGATTTCCTGGTCAACGATGCGACCGGCTCCAATGTTTTGATGCCCTACCTCGCTATTGCCCATCACGCCGTCCGGAAGGCCGACGGCTAGTCCGGAAGCGCTGATTTCCGTGCGCGGCCAGTTTTTTGACAAATACCTGGAGAATGGTATTTTGGCGCACAAAATGGCGTTGCACCAGTCATCCTGCCTGTCGTGATTTTCTCCCCAGCCATCGCGTATTATCAAAACCGTTGGAACGATTGGTTTTTCCACGTCCTCGGCACTGCGATTACCGCGCGCAGTTTCAGCGCCGGAACTTCTCTGCACGCCACCGTGGCTCCATGCCCGGGATTGAACCCCATTGTTTGCCATTTATAAAATGGTGATCAATCCAACTGCTTGTTCAATCTTTTTCGCATATCACTGACAAATTTCGCCCGCTCGGCAATTTGCTTTTCCGCGCCGGAATCCTTTGGAGTCCAGAATTTTTCCGGATGCTCCATGTAGTACTGCCCGGAGACGTTATATGCAAAATTGTGACTATATTTGTAATCCTTTTGGTTGCCTTCCCGTTCGTTTGCGGCTCCGTGGCTGTCGCGCAGCCAGAGTGGGACGTTCTGCAATCCATGGTCCGCTATGTGTTTGCGGCACTTTGAGAGAGCTGTGTATGTGGAATTGCTTTTCGGTGCGGTCGCGAGGAACACTGTGACGTGGGCAAGGTTTATGGCACACTCGGGCATTCCAATTTTTTCGCAGGCCTCGAAGCATGCGATCGCCAGCGATAGTGCTCTGGGGTCAGCTAGCGCAATGTCCTCGGATGCAAAAATCACCATTCGGCGGGCAATGAACCTTGGATCCTCCCCGCCGTCCAGCATCTTCGTCATCCAAAAAATCGCCGCATCCGGGTCGCATCCGCGCATGCTCTTTATGTATGCGGAGATTGTGTCGTAGTGCTCATCTTCGTCGGCGTCGTAGCGAAGTGCCCGCTCGGCGGAAAAATTTTTCACTGATTCAGCGGTAATTTCGGACCCAATCGGCAAACTTGCGGCAATCGTTTCAATGGCATTCAGCGCCCACCGCATGTCGCCGTTCGCCATCACGGCGATGCTTGAAATAACTCCGTCCTCCGCGCGGCATTTCATCGTGCCGATTCCACGTTCGCAGTCAATCAGTGCCCTTTTCAAAATGGCGGAGATGGCGTCCACTTCGACGGGCATCAGCTTGAACAAGTGGCTTCTGCTGAGCAGTGGTGAAATGATGTAGAATCCCGGGTTGTGCGTGGTTGCTCCGATCAGCCTAATGTTGGCGTTTTCCACATCCGGCAATAATAGGTCCTGCTGCGCTTTATTGAAGCGGTGGATTTCGTCGATGAATAGCAGAATGTTCTGTTCGACGTGCTTGCGTGCAAACACTAGAATTTCCCGCAATTCGGCGACGTTCGATAGTACGGCATTAATTTTTACAAACTTTGATTTCGTCTCATTTGCTATGACCTCCGCGAGGGTTGTTTTGCCGCATCCGGGCGTTCCGCAAAGGATTATGCTCGAAAAACTTCCCGATTTTATGAGCTTTGGTAGGAGGCATTTCGGTCCGAGAATGTGCTCCTGGCCAACGATTTCCGCCAATGTCCTCGGGCGCATTTTCGTCGCCAGTGGAATGTATCGCGGAACGGTAATTCCCGTGCCATTGCAGGGAAGGTCCACAAAGTCGAATTCATTCTGTGATTCCATATTTCTCATCCTCCCAGTGCATTTTACTTTCCGCTGTGCCGTTTTGGGGCGAATCCCATCTCCGATTTAATCAGAAAAAAGTTGAGAAAATTCTTCGTTTCATCGGTTGTAGCGAATCCCTCCTCCAGC
>JAITRI010000027.1 GCA_031288455.1 Puniceicoccales bacterium | reverse complement strand
CATCAACGGCAATGAGCACTCCTTCAGCGGCGTCAACGGCAGCGTGAAAATTGGAGATGCCATCTGCACGCTGCGCTCATTTGATCCCAAGGAGGGCACCGCAAAATTGCTGCTAAAGGATGCCAATGGCTACGAATTTCGAAAAACTGTCCACCTAATACGCTGATTTTTCGCGAACCATGCCCATTGCCAGTCTGGGGCGTAGCAAAAATTGCACAGCGGGAAATTCCGATGCCAATGCGCTTTCATCTTTTCCCTGAATTTATGGGGAGCGAGCTCAGCAGTAGAATCAGCAGAATCTGAACAGCAAATGCCGCACTGGAGGACAGCGCTCCGCAGCAGTGATAGCCTGGAATTGTCCTTGCCACAGCCCTGTGCGCAGCGATGGCAAATACCGCTCCAGAGTGGTAAGCGATCGGATACCAGATGCTCCCAAAGCGCACCAGCAGCAGTGACAGCACCGTACCAAATGCTACCAAATTGGCGTAGTTTTGAAGATCGGAAATTCCGCCGCTGCCAAATGCCGCCGGCACCAGGCAGCGAAATCCAGAAAAAATTGTCACGTCCGCCGGTGAAATTTTTACCGCTGCGGACGCCCCAATGTGGCAGTGGGCGAAGAACAGCGAACCAATGGCGATGGCGAATGGCATCTTGAAGTCCATCAGCAGCAACCGCAGCGCAAATCCTCGGAAAATTATTTCTTCGCAGAGCCCAATCGCCACCGCTCCGAGCATTAGTTTAGCCGTGAGCGGCGCCGCCAAAACTTTCCCTGCGGCACATTTGAATGCTCCTGCGGCGATGTCGCGATCGAACCACGCGAATAGTGCGCACAGCAGCACAAATCCTGCGATAAAAGTCCACAGTGCGCGCAGCGGTGAAACTTTCCTAAACCATGGATCCCGCGAAATTTTTACGCCGCTGATTTTCACGAACGGAACCAACAAAATGGCGAAAGCAATCAACCTTGCCCTGTCGAAGAATTTGCAAAATCCTTTGCCCATGAAGTGCTGAAATGGGCCACCGCTGAATATTTCCGCGCAATATTTGGCTCCAAAGAAGAGCATTGGCGCAATGACGGCCGCAAGCAGCAGCGTTGATGCGTAAAATAGCAAAAGCAGCACTGTTCCTCTCATCCCGGCGCACGGATTATTTCCGCGAATGGATTTCATGGTCCAGTGTTTATATTTTTGTAAATTTACGCTGCAAATAAATTGACACAAATGGCAAAAATGTTTTCTGTGTGGGCCATGAGGAGATTTCTTATTTTGATTGCGCTGCTGTGCGCCACGGCCGTATGCTTGGCCAAGCAGGGCGAACTGGTGCTTTTGACGAGTGCCGATAATCCTCCCTATGAATTTACGAGATCCGGCACAATTGTTGGCTTTGACATAGATTTGGCTAAGGTGATCGCCGAAAAACTCGGCAAAAAATTGGTCATAAAGGATATGCCATTCGCGTCCATACTGCCGGCATTGATATCAAAGCAGGGAGATCTTGCGATGGCCGCGATTACCCCGACGGACGCCAGGCGTGAGAACGTCGATTTTTCGATCCCATATCAGAATAATGTGAGCGCCATTGTGCTGGTAAATGGCGTGGAATTCGCACACATGGAAAACGCGAAGGCAACTTTCCCACTGGCGCTGTTGGAAGGGAAAACGGTCGGCGTGCAGCTGGGCACACACCACGAAGCTGACATTTTGGCCGTGAACGTCAAAGATTTGAGCGTAAAGAGATACGACAATATCGGCACGATGGTGGCCGCTATTTCGAATTCGGCAAACGGAAGAGGATCGCTCTACGCGCTGGTGATCGGCGTGCCGGAGGCGCAAATGTTGATAAAAAAGAACCCGAAACTGTGCTTTTTTCAGCTAAAATTTTCCGATTCCTTTGCCGTTGCTTTCCCGAAAAATTCTCCGCTCCGCAGCGACATAAACAGAATAATAAAACTGCTGGCGGAAAGCGGAAAGCTGTCGGATTTGGAGATAAAGTGGGACATTGGCCAGTGAATATTTTCTCCGGATTCCAGCAGATATGCGGCGAAATTTCGTATATTGTGCGCGGGTCGGCCGTGACGTTGGCCTATGCGATTACGGCGATGCTGCTAGGATTTTGCGGAGGAACATGTCTCGCCATTGCCAGATCCTACGGTGGCAAATTTTTGCGCGCATTTGGAGCGGTATACCTGTCAATTTTTCGCGGGACACCGCTGCTGCTGCAGCTGTCGATAATTTATTTCGCTGGACCGCAGGTGATTAACTGTGAAATCCCTGCGTTTGTCGCCGGAATAGTTGCATTTTCGCTAAATTCATCCGCATACGTTTCGGAAATAATGCGCGCCGGCATCGGAAGTGTTAGCATCGGGCAGATTGAAAGCGCAAAGGTATTGGGATGTTCGGGAGTGCAAATCGTGCGGGACATTGTTCTGCCGCAGGGTGCGCGAAATGTGCTGCCGTCGCTGGTGAATGAAATGATCGATTTGCTGAAAGAATCGTCAATCGTTTCCGTAATCGGAGAGGCGGATTTGCTGCGCCGCGCGAATGTCATCGGCAGCGAACACTATTTGTATTTGGAACCGCTGCTCGTGGCTGGCGCGTGCTACTACTGCATGGTGCTGCTGCTGAGCTGTGTGGCGAAATTCGTGGAGAGAAAATTGTCATGCTGCGGGTGAATGACATTCACTGCAAATTCGGAGACAGCGAAGTGCTGCGCGGAGTATCATTTTCCGTTGATGACGGCGAAATTGCGACGGTAATAGGTGGCTCCGGGGCCGGAAAAACAACGCTCATGCGCCTGCTGTGTGGTTTGGAAAAAATATCCAGCGGCAGCGTCAGCATCAATGGACACCCTGCGAAAGCGGGAGAATATGGATTGGTGCAGCAGGGCTGCTGTCTGTTCGAGCACATGACGCTGCTCGGAAACGTTTCATACGCGCTCGAGGTCGTAAAAAAATTCCCGCGCGCGCGTGCCGTGGCCATCGCATCGGAAATGTTGGGGCGGTTTGGATTGGCCGACAGGGCGAACTGCTACCCCAGTGTCCTGTCGGGAGGCCAGCGGCAGAGAGTTGCCATCGCGCGCACGCTGGTGATGAATCCGAGAATTTTGCTATTCGATGAGCCGACATCCGCCCTTGATCCGGAAATGACGACCGACGTGATTATGCTGATAAAAACAATCGCGGCCGATGGAATTTCCGTGCTGATAGTGACGCATGACCTGACAATGGCAAAAAAAATTTCCGATAAAATCCTGTTTCTGGACAACGGTAAAATAATCGAAGATAGGCCGGCGAAGGATTTTTTCGCGCATCCGGTGGCGGAACGCGCCAGAAGTTTCCTAAAAAATGCGGCGTGCAGCTAATCCGCGGCACACTGCCGCAATGTTTTTCCCTTGAAAAATGGCACGCTGTCGCCCACTAAAATAAAACTTTGCGGCAAAATTCTGCCATTCTAATTCTACCATTTGGCCATTTGGCGTGTCCGCAGAAATATTGGTACCCGGCCGGGGACTCGAACCCCGAACCAATTGATTAAGAGTCAACTGCTCTGCCAATTGAGCTAGCCGGGCGACACACATCTCGGCGAAAGACGTGCCACTCAGCAAAGACGCGGAGCGCCGAAAGGCAAGCATTTTAAAATTTTCACCGTAAAATTTCACGCTTCGATGCCACCGCATGCGGCGTCCGCGGTCGCACTTTTCGTCCAGGAAAATGGACCCTTTGTCACTGGCCCAGGCCACATAAATTTAGAAGAATCGCGCCTGTCAAATTTTTATTTTTGTGTTGCATAGGAAAATGCCAGTGATAGGCTCGCCCCAACTTATGAGGAAGGTTGCAATATTGACAGCGGGAGGAATCGCTCCGTGCCTATCGTCCGCCATCGCTGCGCTGGTAAGGGAATACGACAAATTATCGTCTGACATAGAAATAATTTGCTACCGCGACGGCTATCGGGGGCTGCTGATGGGAGAATCAGTCAGCATCACGCGCGGCGCAATAGAGGCCATTGATGGGCTGTACAAATTCGGCGGAAGTCCCATAGGCAACAGCCGAATAAAGCTGACAAATGTTGACGACTGCGTCAAGCGTGGACTTGTAAAGCTCGGAGAGGCGCCGCTGAGTGTTGCCGCTGAGCAGTTGGCAAAGGATAGAGTCGATGTTTTGCACACCATAGGCGGTGACGACACAAATTCCGTGGCGGCGGATTTGGCGAAATATCTGAAGAATAATAATTACCATCTGCAGGTAATTGGTCTGCCAAAAACCATAGACAATGACATATTTCCAATCGCCCAGAGTCTCGGGGCGAACACTGCCGCTGAGCAGAGCGCACTATTTTTTGAGCACATTGTGTCGGAAACAACGGCCAGTCCACGCATGTTCATCGTGCACGAAACAATGGGACGGAAATGCGGGTGGTTGACGGCCGCCGCTGCGCTATCATACGCCAAAAAATTGGAGGAAAAGGAGTTCATCGCCGCGCTTGGGATGTCAAAGGAGAGATATTCGATACACGGTGTGTACATCCCTGAAATTCCATTCGATCTGGAAAAGGAAGCGACGCGGCTGCGAAGAATCCTCGACTACGTGGGATGCGCCAATATTTTCGTCAGCGAAGGTGCATGCGTCGATGAGATCGTGGCTGAGATGGAATCGCGCGGTGAGAAGATTGCACGGGATGCATTTGGACACATTAAACTGGACACCGTCAATCCCGGACAATGGTTCGGATCGCAATTTGCCAAGAAGATCAATCCGGAAAAAGTGCTCGTGCAGAAGAGCGGATATTTTGCCCGTTCTGCGCCATCCAATATTTACGACATAACGCTGATAAATGACAGCGCTGAAATGGCGGTGCGCTGCGCCACCGATGGGAAGTCGGGCGTGATAGGGCTCGACGAGGAATGTGGCAACCAAATGTCCTGCATAGATTTCAGCAGAATAAGGGGAGGTAAACAGTTTGACACATCCAAAACCCCCGATTTCATAAATTTCCTGAAGCAAATCGGACAACTGTAATTCAGTCCTTCGCGGCAAATCTGAGCAGTCTCAATTCCCATAAAAAATATTGCCGCAGCGATAGACAAAATGTCATCGGCCCGCAAACAAAGCCACGGTGGCGTCCGCGTTTCCGCGCGTGGGACATCTCTTTTCTCTAGATTTATTATGTTCTCTAGATTTATTAGTCTGCGCCTGAGTCATCTGCGGCGCCGCGCTTTCGCCTCAAATTTGAGCATGCGGCATGAATCCTTAGCGCAGCACAGCGGATGCACAGATGTCGCGCCGCACCACTGGCCATGTAAAATTTGCGACGCAAACGTTTGAAATTGCCGAATTTTTCATAAAAATTTCTAAAAAAACTTGACTTGCTGGCGAAATGCAATTCTGAGGTATGGAAACATAGGATTCAAATGAACACAGGATGCATACAGTACTTTATAATGTATTTCACAAGATTGTTTGTGATAATTAGTCCGCTGGCAATTGTTGCTCTATTTGTGAGCATGACTGGAAATTCCACGATGAATGGCCGCATCAGGACTGCGAAAGTTGGAAGCCTCGTCGCCTATGTCACGATGTTGTTTTTTGCGATAGCTGGGCAGGAGATCTTCATATTTCTTGGGATAACCATGGGAGCATTCTACATAGCCGGCGGCATAATAATCATGCTGATAGGACTATCGATGCTGCGCGCCGAGGACCCGGAGGAATCAGTTTCCCAGGATGAGATCAATGAGGTTGTTGAGACGAGAGTAAAGGGGCCTGACATAGCCATAACTCCATTTGGAATTCCGATAATTTGTGGCCCGTCGTGCATCACTGCCCTCATAACGCTGCAGGATCAGGCGCATGGATTTTTTCAAAATATCGTCGGATTGGCCGCTTTGACGGCGGTGGCGGCGGCGCTGTACCTGCTGCTAATATTCAGTGCGCGCGGGACCAAATGGCTAACGCCGGCAGTGCTGCGGTTAAGCTATAGACTTTCGGGGCTTATCCTCGCCGCCCTTGCGGTGCAGATGATCATCACCGGCATTAAGCACGATGACGTTGGACTGCTGAAGCCATCGGGCGAGTGCGCATCGCAGCAAACGCAGCAGCAGCAGAAATAGCGAAACATGTTTTATCCCTGCGTCACGCTAAAATATGTTCAGTGGGTGGTGTACGTCCGCGCGGTGGCTGTGCAATGCGCCGAGCTTCTTGAAAATTATGGCCGCTTCTGTCTACGGTTTCGCATTTCCGCAGCGGCTCGAATTTTTTGGTGATAATTTTTGCAACATTATGCTTGAACTATTGGTTCAATTCTTCAGGGTTGCAGCAGTTGTTCTTTTGCGTGTTCGAATGGTTTGGGCATGCGTCGGTTATTAATTCAACCCCGAGAAATTGGGAAATTTATGGTATCTACAGTTATGGAAGAGCTTCTGGCGACGCGTCCGGTTGCAAGTTTAAAGGAGGGCTCTGTGGTCGTTGGAGTTGTTTCGGAGATTCAGAACAACGAGGTTGTCATCGACATCGGAGGCAAGGCGGAGGGAGTGATTTCGGCGCTTGAATTCGACGACATTGAATCGCTTGAGGTTGGCAGCGAAGTCGACGTTTACATCGAGAAGCTGGAGGACAAATATGGCAATCCGATAATTTCACACGATAAGGCCCTGCAGAAGAAAAATTGGGCACTTATAGTGGAAAATTGCGAAGAAGGGTCGATTCTTCCAGGGCGCGTTAAGGGAAAGGTGAAGGGCGGACTGCTCGTCAACATTGGCGTCGATGCATTTCTGCCTGCTTCGCAGGTTGACACGCAGTCTCCGATCAATCTCGATCAGTACATCGGGAATACCTATGAGTTCAAAATTCTGAAGATCAATCAGGAGCGTAAAAATATTGTCATTTCCCGCAGGGAATTGATAGAAGAGGAGCGGCAGGAGAAGCGCAAGGGCCTGCTCAGCGAGATTAAAGTGGGAGACATTCGCACCGGCGTCGTCAAAAACACCACCGACTACGGCGCATTCGTTGACGTTGACGGCGTTGATGGACTTCTGCACATAACCGACATGAGTTGGGGACGCGTATCACACCCAAGCGATGCCGTAAGACCCGGCCAAAAAATCAACGTCATGGTCATAGGCGTCGACCAGGAGAAGGAGCGCATATCGCTCGGTCTTAAGCAGACGATGCAGAATCCATGGGACAACATCGAGCGGCGTTACCCCATCGGCAGCAAAATTCACGGAAAGGTGGTAAACATGGTCCCCTACGGCGCATTCGTGGAAATCGAAGATGGCGTCGAGGGCTTGATTCATGTTACGGAGATGTCATGGACAAAACGCGTTACGAAACCTGGCGAAATCGTCAGGATCGGGCAGGAAATAGATGCCATTGTCATAGAAATTTCGCGGGAAGAGCAGAGGATAGCGCTCAGCTTGAAACAAACGGAGGAAAATCCGTGGGAAATGGTGTACAGAAATTATCCGGTTGGGGCGCACGTGCGCGGTAAGGTGCGAAACATAACGGCCTACGGCGCATTCATCGAACTGCAGGAGGGGATCGACGGAATGATTCACGTGAGCGACATGAGCTGGACGCGCAACATAAGTAATCCCAATGAATTCCTGAAAAAGGGGGATGAGGTGGATGCGATCGTGTTGCACATAGACCACGAACAGCAGAGGATAGCGCTCGGCATAAAGCAGCTGACGGAGGACCCGTGGGCAAATATTCGCAGCAGGTACAAGGTCGGGACGATAGTGGAAGGCGTTGTGACTAGGATTGTTCCGTACGGCGCTTTTGTGAAGTTGGAGGATGATTTGGAGGGCCTCGTTCACATAAGCCAGATCGTTGAAAGTCGCATAGACAAAGTAAAGTCAGTACTTTCCGTTGGCCAAACCGTCTCCGCGCGAGTGATTAAAGTCGATCCGAATGACAGGCGCATTGGGCTGTCCATAAAGGCGGCCAACTACGACGATGAGGCATTTGCGGAGGAAATGCGCGAATTTGATAAGATAAAAAGCTCCGAAGAGCTCGGAAGTTTGTCCGGAATGTTCTCCGGAATAGACGAGTCGTTGAATAGAACGGAGTGATATGGAGCCACATGCGATGAACACTATGCAATTGGCGCCGTTGAGCTGCGCGTGCTATGCCGAGGAGTGCGGTGGATTCTAAACTGGAAAAAGTCAACGAGAGCGACATTTTTGCCATGCGCTCTGCGAAACTTCAGGACATGCGTGCCGGCGGATTTGATCCATTTTCGCAAAACTTTGAGCGCAAGCACACGTCGAAGCAGGCGGAGGCAATGTTCCGCGACGCCGCTGATGTGCAGGAAGTTGTGCATGTGGCAGGCAGAATCGTTGCCTTTCGCCTGATGGGAAAGGCAAGTTTCCTAAAGATTTTGGATGCGGATGGAAAAATTCAGCTGTATGTTTCGCAGGATGGCATCGGCGATGATGAGTACAGAAAATTTACAAAATTTGACATCGGTGACATAATCGGTGCCAGCGGTGAACTTTTCAGGACGAAAACTGGGGAAATAACTGTCCGCGTCAGCGGCATCCTGATGGTGGCGAAGTCTCTCCGTCCACTTCCGGACAAGTGGCATGGATTGGCGGACAGCGATCAGATCTATCGGCAGCGGTATCTGGATTTGATAGTGAATGCCGAATCCAGGGATCGCGCGAAGAAGCGCTGCCAAATAGTGAAGGAGATGAGGAAATTTTTGTGGGACAAGGGATTCGAAGAGGTGGAGACACCAATCCTGCAGAGCATTGTTGGTGGAGCCGCCGCTAGGCCGTTCGAAACGCACATGAATGCCCTTGACCAGCACTGTTACCTGAGAATTGCAACGGAATTGTTCCTCAAGCGCATGCTCGTCGCCGGATTTGACCGTGTGTTTGAGATCGGCCGCATCTTCAGAAATGAGGGAATTTCGCGCAAACACAATCCGGAATTCACCAGCATCGAAATTTATCAGGCATTTTCCGACTACCGCGGCATGATGAAACTCGTGCGAGAAATAATAGAGCATTTATGCATTTCAGTCATCGGTTCGACGAAAATAGTGTCGTCGGAGGGAGTTACCATAGACCTCGGCGGCGAATGGGCCGAGAGGCGCTACGATGACACGATAGTGGATGCAACCGGCGATCCGGATTGGTTTTCATTCACAAAGGAAAAGAAATTGCAGCGCTGCGCAGAGCTCGCCATAGAAGTAAACGCGGAGAGTGAAGATTTCGAAATAACAAATGCCGTTTACAGCAAAATCGTGGAACCAAAATTGATACAGCCAACATTTGTGACGCAATTGCCGAGGGAGATATGTCCACTGGCGAAGATTAATGCGCGGGACAGTCGCCACATTGATGTTTTCGAACTGTGCATAAATGGACAGGAAATTGCGCCGGCATACTCGGAGCAAAATGACCCATTTGTGCAGCGTGAGATGTTTGAGCGGCAGATCGGAGAGGAGAAGCATAATCTTGATAACGAATTTCTGCTGTCGTTGGAATACGGTATGCCGCCGGCAGGAGGCATGGGAATAGGCATAGATCGCCTCGTGGTTTTACTCACGGGAGCGTCCTGCATCCGCGATGTCATACTATTTCCGATGCTCCGCCAGCAGCAACATGGCCAAGTTCAGGACTCATAAATTAAAAAAAGGGAACACGCGGAAAATAAAAATTTGGACAGATGACCGCTGCAGAGAAAGCTGAAAAAGTGTGGTGAGGAATATCCGGATGCATACCAAAAAAACTGGCGAGGCCACTGGAAGTTAGCGTGAGGTGTGCACTTAAGGCACTTGAAAAAATGAAAATCACACTGGACAAAAATATCCCACAGTCGGAGATCTCTCTTTTCGTGTGCAATTACCGCTGGTGGCGTGCCACTCGCCAGTCCACCATTGTCAAGTGAATGGAACTGATCTTATTCCACATTTCGTAGTTGATGGTAACGGTGAAATCCAGTGCCGTCCCAATGGGAGGAATGCTGTTGGCCTTGTGCCATCCGATCACGAGAATTCGCTTCGAATGTCTGTCCGTCAGCCAGAATTTTATGTGCGACTTCTGCGCCCCGAATGATTCCGGAAGATCATCTATTTTTCTGTTGCTGATCAGGAAAATCGGCTCCTGATTCCGCTGCCCAAACGGCTGCAAAAGGTCCAATTTTTCCATGAATTCTCCTCTGATCTCCTCCAGGTCCAACTCTGCCGAATATTCGATGGGTTCCGCCAACTGTGGGCCATTGGAGTGGCGCTTCACGGCCTCGTTAAATTTTTCCCTAAATGCGTCTATGTTTTTCGGCAAAATTGACACGCCAACGGCATAGGGATGCCCTCCCCACGTTTCCAAATATTCCACACAGTCGCAGAGAACATCTATCAAATTCGTATTGCTTGGACTGCGCCCGGATCCCTTGGCAATGCCGCGCTCATTCCCCAAAACTATGCACGGACGCGCGTAGTCCCTCGCGAATTTCCCGCTAACTATTCCCACAACACCCGAATGCCAGTCACCATTGTACAGAACAAGGCCAGCGGATTCGGCGTAGTGCGCTTTTACCAATTCCTCCGCCTGTAGAGTCATCTCCTTTTCTATGAGCTGCCGCTCTCTATTCGTTTCGTCCAGCTCATAGGCATAGGTTATCGCCTCGTTAAAATCGCTGCTCAGCAGCATATTTATCGGAAGCACAGCATCCGCCAGACGTCCGCACGCATTCAGCCGCGGGCACAGTTTGAAGGAAACGTCCGACTGTTTGATATTTGTTCCACTTGGAATGTCGGCGGCTCTGCAAAGCGCCTCAATTCCTGGACGTCGAGATTTTCCACTGAGAATTTTTAATCCAAATTTACAGAAAATTCTATTTTCGTGGATCAGGTGGGCCATGTCTCCGATTGTTCCGAGTGCCACGAGATCCAGGTCATTTTTTAGGGAATAATTGGATGCTCTGCGGTCATTTTTTTTCGCGAGCGTTCGCAGGAGCGCGCTGCACAGCTTGAAAACTAGCCCGACGGTGCACAAAAGTTTCCCACTGCCATCATTTTGCTGACTTTCCACGTGCGGATTTACGATGCAACACTTGGCAACTGGCAACATTTTCGCCTGGTGATGGTCAACAATCAGCACATCTATGGCATTTTTTTTCAAAAACTCCACCTCCTGCTCGGAATTTGTCCCGCAATCCAACGCGATCACGGTGTCGTATTTTTTCTCGGAAAGTATGCGCTCTATGATTTCCGATGACAGGCCATAGCCTTCGCACGCGCGCCGCGGAACAAAAAAATCCGCATCTATGGAAAATTTTCGCAGCACGCTAATCATGA
>JAITRI010000006.1 GCA_031288455.1 Puniceicoccales bacterium | reverse complement strand
CGCTTTGCGGATGCGGACCGCTTAGCGCATGGAGGTGTTCTATTTTTATGCCTCCGGCAGGCAGGGGCACAGCCCCTGCACCCACCGCATCCGCTTCGCGGATGCGGACCGCTTAGCGCATGAGATAACGAAAATCTTCGGAAAATGAAAACCAAAGATAAAATCATCGGAGATCTGAAGACAAGGGCACCGGAGGTCTAAAAAACACCGGTGCCGTGGACTTCTCTCCAAAAGCTCGGCGCCGCAACGCCCAGCACCTGGTGAGTTTATTTGTCTCTGAATAGCGTCTGCAGTGCCTGTGATCCCTTATCGCCGACCTTTGAGGCGACATCGAGCACAATGGACATTTCCATGACGTGGAACTGAATTTCCATCAAATCCTTTTGGGAGAGGTCATTTTTCTTGGAAAGATTCTTCACTATGTCGGCGGTCTCCTGCAGTTTTTTCCTAACGGTGGAAACAAAACCCGATAACTTCCCCTCATAGTCGGTACCAGCGGCCTCCCTACTGGCCTGAATCATTTTTTCTTCCACCGCCGGAATTTTCACGCGCTCGGCTCTAATCGAGTCAGCCAGGGACGACACATCTCTGGCGCCGCCAACATTTTTATCGGAGAGATTTACGTACGCCTGGTCCAAATTCTGTCCAGCCACGCCGAAATCCCCAGAACTTTTTCCCAATGCCGCCGCAAACGATTCCGCATCATCCGCATTCGCGCCCATCATGGCAGATGGATCAATTGCATCTTCCCCGGAAGAGGAAAAAATCTTCGCCACTTCGTTGCGCAACTCGTCCATTGACATGTCTTCGACTATGAATGTCATGCTATCAATCCTCATTTTTTTGGGGAAAAAGTCAAGCCTTTTTACCAAATCATTGGAAATTATCCTATGCATTCCGTGGAAAACCTATGCGCCTGCAGGCATTCGGAAAAAAAATCGCCCGGCAGCCCAGCTTTCATCTTCAGTGACGCCAAAAATTCATTTTTGTCAGGAATTTGCTCCCAAACACACGGAAGATACACCGCCTGAAAAATTCCACAGGAGATTATGATGCCGTCAACGTTCGGCACGACGGCGTCCAACAGCTCACGTTCTCCGCTGAAGCGTATGGGCTGCGGGCGCGATAGCAGCGACACCTTCACTGCGATTTTTTTGAATTCTTTCGCTCCGAGAGGAGGAAATCTCGAATCGCAGAACGCTGCGCCATGCGCATTGCTGATCAAGTCCGATAGAAGCGGCCTGTGCGCTTTAATCGACCCAATGCAGCCGCGCAGATGTCCGCCAATGGTCAGAGTAACGAAGCTGGACATGTACTGGCTAAAAACTTCCGGCACATCGACTGCAGCGGATGGATTACGGCCATCCAATCCGCATTCTATGCTGCGGTTGCAAATGGAAAGTACGCGCTCCCGGAAATTTTCCGCCACGAATCTGTTCGCCATGCACTCGGCCAACATCCACGCGCCGTATCCGATAACTCTTTCGCAATCGCCGGTGATTGCCCCGGAATTGTAAACGCCGATCCTTACGGGGGCAAATTGCATCTTTTCGGCAAATGAAAGGAGGCCGCATATGGCCGTTGCGCCGCAGGCGCGCTCGTGGGAAATTTCACCGCACTCGCAATTTTCAATCATGCGGCAAGTTTTCGCGTCGAACTGTTCCGCTTCTTCTCCACTGTGAAAGTGGCCCAAATCCGATGAAATGATAAAAACATTTTCCCTATCCCGCCAAAATCTTTCCACTATTTTTTCCACCATTTTTGGGTCCACATCGCCCACCAGAATCGGGACTATGTTCGCGCCCATGAACCGTGACCACAGCAGCGGCAATTGCACTTCAATGGCGTGCTCCGATGAAAATGCTTCGCTCAGCACTTTGCAGCCGAACACGTCGACAAGCGCCGAGACAATTGTGCCGTTTACGTGAAATGTTCCCAGAGGAATTTCAAATTCTTCGTAGTCGCAGACGGCAATGCCATCGAATGCCGCACTGTGCGCCGGAGCGATTATGAAAATATTTTTCGCGCCACGGTGCAGGTGTTGCATGGCGCGAGCTGCTAATTTCCCAGAATAAATTAGCGCGGCATGCGGGACGATCACAGCCCGCGACTCACAGGCGTATTGCATTTGAGCGGCATTCTCCAGCTGCGATATTTCTCCCATCAGAACATGCGCATCCGCCGCATAGAAACTCCCTGCAGCATCGGCTTTTTTTATTTTCACTGGCGCCATATGGCGGTGATTGTAAACGGCAGCTGAGAAATTGCAATCGCCAAAGATGGAATGCTGCGCCGCAGCCACACAATTTGTCTTTGTGTTTTCCGATGATTTCCGCCGCCTCACGCGCTAAGCGGTCCGCATCCGCGAAGCGGATGCGGCGGGTGCAGGGGCTATGCCCCTGCCCGCCGGAGGCATTAAAACGGCTCCGCTGGAATTTTAATAAATTTTTCGCGGCGTCAGGTGTTTGCGCAAACATCGGCGCATGGCGTGTGCGAATCGAATTTCGAAATGGCATCCTCGAATGTCTTTTCTCCGGAGATGATTTCGATGTCTATTTTTAAAAAGTAGGCGGGGATGGGAGGTTCAAAGTTTTTCGGAATCCTGACGGCATCTTTTTCGGTGGTTATGGCGAATTCGGCGCCCCTGGAACATGCCACGTCGAAAATATTCTCCAGTTCATTTTTGGAAAATCTGTGGTGGTCAACGAATCGTTTTTTGTGGACGATTTCGGCGCCGTTTTTCAGCAGAAAATTTTCGAAGCTATCGGGAGATGCAATGCCGCAAAATGCCATTATTTTCTTGCCATTGAGAGTGTCGATGGGGCACACTTTCTGATTGTCGAGCGTCGACAGATGCCGCGGGAAATGTGCGCACTGAATTATTTCGGCACGCGGATTGTGTCGCTTTATGACGTCTATGATGGAATTTCCACCGGCGCTGTCCGCCTTTGTGAGGAGCACGCAGGATGCGCGACTTATTTGGGAGATTGGTTCCCGCAGTATCCCACGCGGGATCAGATGCCGATTGCCAAACGGATTTGTCTTGTCGATCAGCAGAAGATTGAGGTGTCCCAGCAGCGGAAAATATTGAAATCCATCATCCAGAACGAGGATGTCAGCTCCAAATTCTTCTATGGCGTAGCGGCCGGCTTTTACGCGGTCCTTGTCAACGAGCACGATCACCCCCGGAAGGTTCTTTGCCAACATGAACGGTTCATCGCCGGCGGTTTCGGAGGTTAGCAGGATCGACTTTCCATTGCTGACGACTTTCGGTGGCGGCTCCTTCCTGTGCGTTATCCAGCGAACGAATGCCTTCCACTTCGGCTCACCCTTGCTCTTGTATCCGCGGCTGAGAATGGCGACTTTGCGCCCGCGCTCGTGTAATTCTCTG
>JAITRI010000083.1 GCA_031288455.1 Puniceicoccales bacterium | reverse complement strand
CGTTCGCCATCAAAAATTCTCCGATTCTGCGCGCCCTAATTGATTCGGACTCAGCCATTGCTAAGCTACATATAATCACAAACAGTACAAGATTTCACGCCAATGGCGATGTGATAATTCTCTTGGATTGTGACATTACAAGGAGAAGTTATGCAGCAGACGATACTTTTAGCACTCTGGACATACCAGTGATCGATGAAAACGCCAGTGGAATATTTCTTAGGCCGCTGTTGACTAGCGAATATGGCAGAAATTCAACCCGGCGGGAGCGCACGGATTTTGGCACGTGGGATAATCCAAAGTATTTCGACTTCGACTCCGGGAACACATTGGTGGAATTTTCCATCTTCGAGAAGATAATCCAAATGTGGAAAAATGGCAAAGTTTCCAAAGTACATGTCCTGATCAAGCACAGCTGAGCTGCGAAATTGTCCCACTTCCGCTGGGCGATTCCGTAAAATTTTTTCATTTTTTTCCCAAAAACGATTGCCGCCGCAATTTGCGCCGCGGAGGAATGCGCAAGTCCATCGGCTGCCCGCAATTGCCGGACAATTTTTCCAGAAAAATAAAATTTCCATAAAAAATACTTGATTTGTCCATTTCTTTCAATTCTACTCAGCCGAGCTTAGTTAAATGAATGTTTGTGAATTGTAAATCAAATGCCGACCATTAATCAGTTGATAAATAGACCTCGCGTCAGGAAAGTTGCCAAATCAAAGGCGCCGTCGCTCGGAGGAAATCCGTTCAGGCGCGGAACGTGCATCCAGGTGATGACTCGCACGCCGAAAAAACCGAATTCAGCCATCCGCAAGGTGACGAAGGTGCGATTGACAAACGGCAGCGAGGTTATTGCGTACATTCCCGACGAAGGGCATAAGCTCCAGGAACACAGCGTAGTTCTTGTGCGCGGCGGAAGGGTCAAAGACTTACCGGGAGTCAGGTATCACGTCGTGCGCGGAACGCTGGATTGTTCAGGGGTTGATAAGCGCCGCAGAAGTCGCTCTAAGTATGGCGTTAAGCAGCCGAAGAAGTAATTTCATGGAGAAGTGAGAAAATGTCCCGCAGAAGAAAAGCAGAGAAACGTCACGTCGAAAAGGATCCGCGCTACGGCAGTGTGCTCATTTCCCAACTGACTAACATGGTGATGCAGCGCGGCAAAAAGAACCTCGCCCGCTCAATTGTGTATGAGGCGATCGAACACGTCAGTGAGAAATTGGGCAAAGGAGATCCCGTTGATCTGCTGCTGGGTGCGCTCGAAAATTCACGGCCGAAGGTGGAAGTTAAAAGCCGCCGCGTCGGTGGAGCAACCTATCAGGTGCCGGTGGAAATTCCCTACGAGCGGCAGCATGCGTTGGCGTTCAGGTGGATGATTGAATTTTCCAAGGCGAGGAAAGGGTTGCCCATGGATGAAGCGTTGGCGCAGGAGATCATCGATGCCTACAACAACACAGGATCGGTTGTGAAGAAAAAGGATGATGTGCAACGCATGGCGCAGGCGAATCGAGCATTTGCGCATCTGCGCTGGTGACATTTCAATAGGTGGAGAGATGGCGAAAGAAATTTCTAGTGTGAATTCAAAAAACCGCAGTACTCCGCTCGAGTACACGCGCAACATCGGCATAGCGGCCCACATTGATGCCGGGAAGACGACGACGACGGAAAGAATTCTGTTCTATTCTGGAGTTGTGCACAAGATAGGAGAGGTGCACGATGGAACAACAGTCACCGATTGGATGGAGCAGGAGCGCGAACGCGGAATAACGATAACCTCAGCCGCGATTTCCTGCGGATGGTCAACGAAGGAGGGATACTACGCCGACATCAGGCATCAAATCAATCTGATCGATACCCCCGGACACGTCGATTTCACAGCGGAAGTGGAGCATTCGCTGCGCGTTCTCGATGGTGCGGTGGCAGTTTTCTGCGGCGTAGCTGGTGTGCAGCCGCAATCGGAGACCGTTTGGCGACAGATGGACAAATACAATGTTCCGAGGATCGCGTTCATAAACAAGATGGATCGCACGGGAGCAAATTTTTTTGCTGCCGTCAATGATATCCGCGAGAAGCTTGGAGGTAACGCGCATCCGCTGTTTCTGCCGATTGGCTCCGAGGACAAGTTGCGCGGTCTCGTCGACCTCGTCAAGATGTGCGCCTATGTCTACGCCGACAATTCCGTTGATGGAGTTCGCTATGAGGTGCTTCCCGTTCCCAGTGACATGTCCGGTGATGTGGAAAAATACCGAGAGTTGCTCGTCGAAGCGCTGTCTGACTTCGATGATGCGATCGCAGAAAAATACTTGGAGGGCAAGGAAATAAGTGCCGATGACATGCGCGCTGCCATACGCAAGGCGACGCTTTCGATGAAATTCATTGGAGTGATTCCGGGCAGTGCGTTCAAGAACAAGGGAGTGCAGATGCTGCTGGATGCGGTGATCGACTATTTGCCGAGTCCGCTGGATTTGCCGCCCGTGCGCGCGTTCAAAGATGATGGCAGCGGCGATGAAGCTTCCATTATTCCCGATGACAATGGAAAAGTTGCGGCGCTCGCGTTCAAGCTTATGACGGACCCATTCGTTGGCAAATTGATTTTTTGCCGCGTGTATGCCGGGCAATTGAAAAAGGGAGAAGTCGTATATAATCCGCGCACGCGCCGTTCGGAGCGCGTGAGCCGTCTGATGCTGATGAAAGCGGATGCTCGCGAGGACATAGAGGTGGCGTATTCAGGAGACATATGCGCTATAATAGGATTCAAGGGTGTTGTCACCGGCGACACGCTCTGCGACAAAGGGCTTGATTTGGTGCTTGAGCCGCCGACGTTTCCGGATCCCGTCATAAGCATGTCCATAGAGCCGAAATCGAAGGCCGACCAGACGAAATTGTCCCTTGGATTGCAGCGCCTTGCGGAGGAGGATCCAACGTTTAGGGTTACCGGCAATCAGGAGACCGGACAGACAATAATATCCGGCATGGGAGAGTTGCATCTTGAAATCATAAGGGACCGCCTATTCCGGGAGTTTAAGGTGGAGGCCGATGCTGGACGTCCGCAGATAGCCTACAGGGAGACGGTGACGGCGGAAGCAACTGGAGAGGGCAAGTTCATTCGCCAGACTGGTGGTCGTGGGCAGTATGGGCATGCGGTGATCAAAATAGAGCCGGCGGAAAAGGGAAAAGGCGCCGAGATCGTGAACGAGATTGTTGGTGGCGTGATTCCGAAGGAGTACATTAAGCCGACGCAGGAGGGGATTCTCGAGGGGGCGCAGACGGGAGTGATAGCCGGATATCCGGTTGTTGATTTTGTTGCCAGGATAATTGATGGCAGCTATCACGAGGTGGATTCATCGGAATTGGCGTTTAAGATGGCAGGCATTTTTGGATTTAAGGAGGCGATGCGCAAAGCCGGTCCGATTTTGTTGGAGCCGATAATGCGCGTCGATGTTGCGACACCGGAGGAATATCAGGGCGACATTGTTGGAGATTTGAACAGGCGTCGCGGGCAAATACACGGCATAGAGGTGAAGGGCAATTTGACCATGATCTGTGCATTTGTTCCGCTTGAGACGATGTTTGGATATGCCACCGACGTGCGCTCTCTGTCCAAGGGAAGAGCGACGTATACCATGGAACCGTCGCATTTTGAGCAGGTTCCTGCCGGGCAATTGGCAAAAATTATTGAAAGCGCAGCAAAGAAGTGAACTGGGAATTATAGAAATGGCACAGAAAAAGATTACTTATGCTACGAAGCAGAAAATTAGGATAAAGCTGAAGAGTTTCGACTACAGGTTAGCCGATCAGGCGGGTATAGACATTGTCGATGCGGCGAAGCGGTCAGGGGCGCATGTTTCCGGGCCGGTTCCGCTGCCGATGTGCATCAAGAAATTTTGCGTAAATAGGTCTCCTCACGTCGATAAAAAATCTTCCGATCAATTTGAAATCAGGTCACACAGCCGACTGATTGATATTTTTGATCCGACTGCCGACACCGTTGATTCGCTGAAAAAGTTGAATTTGCCAGCCGGCGTCGAAGTAAAAATTGATTTAATGGCTGCATGATTAACAATTTGTGCTTGCATTTGAATGAATTGAAAATTTATAGAGAGGAAAATTCGACGAGAATAGGACTGTTGTTTTTGTATGAATAATTGTAAGAGAAATATTTTAATGGTCGGGAGAAGGGTCGGCATGACGCAGCTCTATGGCTCGAGTGGGGTGTTGATGCCGGTTACGGTTGTTGAAATGTGCAAAGCTTCGGTTGTTGGAGTGAAAACCGTCGATTCGGATGGATATTGCGCGGCGGTGTTTGGATTTTCCAACGGATCGGCTGTTCTCTCCGCTGATGGTCGCCGCAAATACGATATTATTAGGGAATTGAGAACGGGCGACGTTGGAAGCTATGAGGTTGGGACCGATGTGTCTGTGGATGAGTTTGCAAATGGCGAATTGGTGGATGTGATAGGAACGACGAAAGGAAAAGGTTTCCAGGGAGTTATGAAGCGGCATGGTTTTAGCGGAGGTCCAGCGTCACACGGCTCGATGTTTCATAGGAGAGGTGGATCCTATGGACAGCGCCAGTGGCCTGGGCATGTTTTCAAAGGCCGCAAGATGCCTGGGCACGACGGGTGTGTTGGGCGCACTGTGCAGAATTTGGAAATCGTTGGCGTGAATTCCGAAAAATGTTTGCTTATTATTCGCGGCAGTTTTCCTGGTCGCAAAGGGGGATACGTTACCATTCGGAGGGCGAAAAAATCACTGTGTAAAAAATGAAAATTAAATTTTACAGTAACGATTTTTCTTCCCATTCAGAGGCAGAAGTGGATGGCCTTCGCGTTTTGGATGGAGCGAAGGGAGTCATTGCGCTGAAGCAGTATTTGGTGTCAATTGCCGCCAACATGAGGCAAGGAAATGCATGCGCAAAGGATAGGGGCGACGTATCCGGAAGTGGCAAAAAGCCATACCGCCAAAAGGGAACAGGATTGGCGCGGCACGGATCCAAGCGCAGTCCGATTTGGGAAGGCGGCGGTGTTGTTTTCGGGCCGAAACCGCGCGACTATTCTCAGAAAATCAATAGAAACATCAAACGTTTGGCGCTAATGCGTGCGCTGTCCGACAAAATTATCGATGGTGGGTTGTTTGTTATTGAAAAGTTGACGTTCGGCAGTCCAAAGACAAAACTTTTCGCCAAGATGCTTCGCGCTGCGTTTGGAGACGAGTCGGTATTGTTTGTGGATGAGAGCTTCGAGAGGAAT
>JAITRI010000053.1 GCA_031288455.1 Puniceicoccales bacterium | reverse complement strand
AATAGTGATGGCATGAGCGCGCGACCCAGCTCGGCGAGCGCGGAAATCCGTGGTCGCAGGCGCACATCACCGTGAAAAATGCGAGAGTGAAAATTTTCGCATTTTCCTTGTCTTATTCGCAACACATTAGCAGACTGCGCGCCACATGAAGTACATTTTTGTAACCGGAGGCGTCGTGTCGTCACTTGGGAAAGGATTAACGGCGGGCTCACTGGCGGCATTGCTGGAATGCCACGGCTATGCGGTGAAATTGCAAAAATTTGATCCCTATTTGAACATTGATCCCGGCACAATGAGTCCGTTCCAACACGGCGAAGTATACGTCCTGGACGATGGCACCGAAACGGATCTCGATCTCGGACACTACGAAAGATTCACATCGACAAAATTATCGCGGGAAAACAGCGTATCTGCTGGACAAATATACTCCTCCATAATGCAGAAGGAACGACGCGGAGATTTTCTTGGGCAGACGGTGCAAATAATCCCGCACGTCACCGATGAAATAAAGGAGAAATTTCGGCGCGGCGCGGACGGATGCGACATTCTCATAACGGAAATCGGCGGCACGGTCGGCGACATTGAAAGCCTGCCATTTGTGGAGGCCATGCGGCAGATGGCAATGGACGTCGGCAGAGAAAACGTCCTCTACATTCACATGGCACTCATTCCATATTTGCGCGCGGCGGAGGAATTGAAAACCAAACCGTGCCAGCAGAGCGTCGCCAGATTGCGCGAAATTGGCATACAGCCGGATATTCTAATATGTCGGACGGAGATTGAACTTCCCATGGAGCTGCGCCACAAGGTGAGCATGTTCTGTAACGTCGAAAGACAGTGCGTTGTCGAAGAGCGCGATCTGCAGCTGTCAATCTATGAACTTCCGGTCGTGCTGCACGATGAAAATTTGGACGGCATAGTATTGCATCGCCTCGGTCTGCCGGTGCGCGAGAATTGCGACATCTCCCAATGGAAAACCATTGTGGAAAATTTAGCAAATCCGCAGACGTCCGTCAGAATCGGCCTCGTTGGGAAATACACCGGCCTGAAGGACGCCTATAAATCTGTTTTTGAGGCGCTGAGTCACGGCGGAATAGCGAATCGCTGCAGGGTGGAAATAGTTCCGGTGGACTCGGAGGATATCGAAAAATTCGGCGTTGCAATGCTGGACAAGTTGGACGGCATACTGATCCCTGGAGGATTTGGCAATCGCGGAATGGAGGGCAAAATATTGGCCGCGAAATACGCGAGGGAGAACGACATTCCATACTTTGGCATTTGTTTGGGCATGCAGATCGCCGCCATTGAGTTCGCCAGAAATGTCGCCGGAATCGCGAATGCCACCAGTGAGGAATTCGATGAAAACGCCGAGAATAGGGTGATATTTCTCATGCACGACCAAAAAAATATCAGCAACAAAGGTGCCACGATGCGACTCGGACTCCACGATTGCGAATTGAAGGAGGGAACAATTTCGCACAGGGCCTACGGCGTGCGCAACATCGCAGAAAGGCACAGGCACAGATATGAATTTAATCCGCAATTCGAAAAACTTTTATCGGAAAATGGGTTGGCGGTGGCCGGGAGAAATCCGCAAAAAAATTTGGTGGAAATCGTGGAAATCGAAAATCACAGGTGGTTTGTCGCCGTGCAATTTCACCCGGAATTTTTATCAAAACCATCGGTGGCGCACCCATTGTTTGCGAATTTTATCAGGGCGGCGATAAAAAATTCATAATTATGTGAAATTAATATTGATTAATTTCAAAATATGTGGAGTAAGTTTGTGCCTTGCTATTGAGAAATAGGCGTTAAGTTATGAGTGGTGGCGATCAGGCAATTGAGTTTAGTAAATTGCGTAAAATATTATTTCCCATAAAAGCCTTTGAGATTAAGAAGGCGTTGCCCATGGGGATGATGTTTTTCTGCATCCTGCTTAACTATACACTGCTGAGGAATTTAAAGGATGCTGTCAACGTGACGGCCACGAATTCTGGGGCTGAAGTTCTGCCATTTTTAAAATCGTGGCTGGTCATGCCGAGCGCAGTTTTCTTCATGCTGCTGTACGCGAAGGGCAGCGATTTTATGAGCAGCGAAAAATTATTCTACGTGACAGTTGGAATATTTTTGCTGTTTTTCGCAATTTTTGGATGGGTGCTATGTCCGAACCTGGAATATCTCCAGCCGTCCGTGGAAACGGTAAAGCGGTGGCAGGCGTCATGGTCCCCGGCATTTCACTGGCCCATAGCGATCATTGGCAATTGGATCAACGCGATATTTTTCGTCATGTCCGAGCTGTGGGGTAGCGCGGCACTGTCGCTGCTGTTTTGGCAATTTGCAAATCAGACGTGTAAAATATCGGAAGCGAAAAGATTCTATTCATTTTTCGGACTTTTGGGGCAATTTTCACTGCTTGCCGCCGGATTCATCGCCGGAGTCGCCAACCGCATCGTTAAGGGAGGAACACAGTGGGTGGTTGTATTGCGCTGGCTGATGGTGGTCGTGGTTTGCTCTGGACTGATTGCGATGGCAATATACCGCTGGGTTTACAAATGCGTGCTTACGGACAAGAGGTTCTACGATAAGCCGGAATTGCCTGGAATAAAAAAGAAAGAAAAAATGGGATTTTGGCAGAGCATGGAGATAATGATCACCTCTCCCTATCTCGGCCTAATAGCTGCGCTCGTAATCTGCTACGGCATTGGAGTGAACGTCATCGAGGCGCTGTGGAAGGGGCAGGTCAAGCTGATGTATCCCAATCCGAATGATTTCAATGCGTTCATGGGCAGGTACTCCTCCTACACTGGGCTAGCTTCCATAGTTGTCATGATAATTGGTGGCAATATTTTGCGCACATTCAGTTGGTTTACTGCAGCTGTCATAACACCGACGCTGACGCTGGTTGCTGGCAGTACATTTTTCGCATTCATACTGTGGCGTGACAGTTTCGTTGATGCGCTGGCGAGACTGGGCACAAACCCGCTGGCTGTGGCAGTTTTCACGGGAGTAACGATATTAATTTTGGCGAAATCGACGAAGTATGCTCTCTTTGATCTGACAAAAGAAATGGCATATATTCCGCTCGATGAGGACATGAAGATCAAAGGAAAGGCAGTTGTTGAAGTGGTTGGCGGCCGCCTCGGCAAGGCCAGCGGAGCCTGGATACAGGCGCTGCTCCTCATGATTCTCGGGGCAATCTACGGCAGAAGATTTACACTGATCGAATTGACGCCATATCTGCTGGGCACGTTGATCATAATCTGTTCTCTGTGGATATTGTCCGTGAGGGCATTGAATAGGAAAATTCTTGCGGTAACTGCTGCCAGTGGATCTCATGCAAAGTCCAATTGATGGAGCGCGGCACATAAATTTGTGTTGCCTTGCGGCCGTTCCCCTGTTTTTGAAAAATGTTATTTCATTTTGCGTGAAAAACAGTATAGAGTACAGCAATTGCTGCTGCTGTCGTTATTTTTTGGAGAATGGCAGCGGTTAGCGCAGAAGTATGCCACTGACAAAAACAATACTGTCGCTGCTAAATCCCATTGAAGCGGAACCGGCACACACCAAGCCAAAATTGCGGAAGCTTTCCGGAATCAGGGCCGTGATATTCGACGTGTACGGAACTCTTTTCACAACGCGTTCCGGAGAAAATTCACTGGATAATACCGGTGCGGAGTCCGACCGATCAATCGTCGAGGCGCTCGAGGAATCAGATTTCGACGTGTTCGAGCATGAAATGAATCTGAAGGAGCTGTACATCGGCCACGTCAAAGCGCACTACGACATAAGAAAAGCGGAGGGCATATTGCACCCGGAAATTAACATCTGCGACGTTTGGCAGGATTTTTTGAATGAATTATTCGCAAATGGCATAATCGACGGCGACATGACCGAACGGTCCATGCGCCACGTAATCGTGCGCCATGAATGCAAGGTCAATCCGGTGTGGCCGTCGAGGGGATCACTCGAGTTCATCAGAAATCTGCAGGACACTAACACATACTCCGGTATAATTTCCACGGCGCAATTTTACACGCCCATAATGATGGAGGCGCTGTACCAAAATAGCCTGGAGACGCTCGGGTTTAAGCGCCCCATTTGCATATGGTCCTACGAACACAGGCACAAAAAACCATCGGCGACAATATTTAAACTGTGCGAGGAGGGATTGAAAATTTTTGGGATAAAAACATCCGACGTTCTGTACGTGGGAAATGACATGCTAAATGACATCATTCCGGCACACAGGATCGGAATGAAAACTGCGCTGTTCACCGGCGATGTCCATTCGCTGCGGCTGCACGAGGAAGTCGACGAATGCAGAGAGATTAAGCCGACAATAATTTTCAATGCATTCGAGCAGTTGAATGGATGCGTCCTGTAGTTTTCGTAAAAAATTTACGGCGGCGGCGCATTAATCGTGCGCCCAGGGCCAGCAATTTTTTAATAGTTCAAGACAAGGTTTGCTTTTTTCGAAAAAATTGATTTAACATATGGCAGTTGTATGTATCAGCTTACGTTCAGTGAACAGAGCCTGTCGGAAATAGACAAACTCGGCAAAGAAGAGCAGCTGCGATTGGTCAGCAGGATCAGTGAGTTGGCGAACGTGGCATTCAAAAGCAAAGGCGCCGGCATTCCGAGTTTTCGCCGCAACGGGAAAACGTACTATCGGTTTAAGATTGATGCATCCAGAGTATACGTTGAAAAAGTGGACGGCGAAATGTTATTTTGCCACTACATACTGCCGCAACACACGCTGTCGGATTTTTTATTTAGGGCGAAATTTCCAGTTTCCGAAGAGCAGATGGTCGAGCGGCACTCATCATTTTGGAAATATCTTGAATCGCTGAAAAAATAATTATTACACATGGAATCTGGGATGGCAGTGGCGTTGACGGATGGAGATTTCGCATCAGTATTTTTCCTAACGACCGTCATTTTATTCAACGTCAGGCGTCACATTTGTTCCCCGAAGGCGTCATTTATCAGCGTGTGGGGACTGCGCATTTCCTGTGCGTTGCTCTTTTCATTTTTCGTGAATGCGATCAGTCACAGCAGAAAACCGATGCTGCTGCTCGCGACGACCGCCATATTGGCAATATTTCTACTGGAATCCATTAGGCTGTGGAATTTGACAAATATTTTCACGAAAATAGATATCCCCGTGTTTCCGAGATTCAAGCAGTGCATGGAAAACTTCATCTGGCCAATCGGGAAATTTTTCGACAGTACGAGGCAGCTGATATTGTCGCACGGATTCACCGAAAAGGCGCTGCTGAAGATTGGCGATGGCGAGACATTCGTGATGTATTCCCCTGTGTTTTACAGTCGCGATAGGCGTTCGCGGCTGCAGATAATTTTTGACATGCTGCGCGGCGGCTGTCCACTCCTCAATTGCATGCTGACGTCATTCACGGAGGATGGAAAAACGATCGTCACAAATAATTTGCAGACAATTTTTGCCAGTTTTTACCCGGAATTGTGGGATGTCAGGCGCTGTCCAATGGCATCGTTGGACGATCTGCTGCGCATCCACGCCCACAGAATCGAAGGGAAAGCGATGGTGAAAATTGACGACAGCAACAGTTGGGAAGCCATAAACAACGAGCAGCATCAGATCGAGTTGGCAAATTGTGAGTCCGGGCTCTGCGAAAAACTGGAGGATCACAACTACATTACGCTGACATTTTCCGGGCGATATCGCCTGTGGTGCGACATGCTGCACTATTCCTACTTTGGGAGACCGCTCTAGCCTCAGGACTCATAAGGTCGAACATTTAAAAAAGATAAAAGAACAGGCGATTCAGATTGTGCACCGGGCATTTTTGTTTATGCCTCCGGCGGGCAGTGGCGCAGCTCCTGCATCCCCGCATCCGCGGAGCGGATGCGGATCGCTTTGCGCGAGAAGCGAAAATCTCCGAAAAATGAAAACTAAAGTAAAATCTTCGGAGATCCAAAGACAAAGGCCACGGAGAACTAAAAAACATCGGCGCCGGGCACTTCTCCCTAAAAATACGGCGCCGGGCATTTTTGTTTATGCCTCCGGCGGGCAGGGGCGCAGCCCCTGCATCCCCGCATCCGCGGGATGCGGACCGCTTAGTGGAAAATTCACACGCTCCTGTGAAAATAAAAGTGTGCGAGAAGTGTGACACGTCACGGATGTGCGACGTCGACTTCGAACCCCAGCTCCCCTACTCCACTCAAAAGTTTTTTTATGCACGTTTCACTGTTGCAGTCGGCGCTGACGTGCGCAAATACCACCTTTTTCCATTGATTCGGCCTGTTATTTTTTATGAAATTTACGGCCGCTTCATTGGGCAAATGCCCGTATCGGCCGCGTATTCTTTCCTTGATGTAGTGCGGGCGCTTCCTGTCAACCGCCAACATGTCACTGTCGTAATTTGACTCAATGACAAGCAGATCAACATTCGAAACGTATTGCGCCACGTGGGACGGCACATAGCCGAGATCCGTCATCCACGCGACGCTTTTGAATTTTCCATCCTCGGCCTCGGCGACAGAAAAAACGTAGCCGATCGGATCGGCGGCATCGTGCGGAACGCTGAAAGATGTCACGTTCAGGTCCATAAACTGCAGGATGCTCCCGGTCGCAAACGTCTGCCACTCTATGCCAAAATTAAACTTTTTTTCCAGAATCTCAGCGGTGGCATGGTTGGCAAAGAACTTTATGCCGCCACATTTTCTCAATCCGCGCAGCCCCTGGATGTGATCGCAGTGCTCATGGGTGATAAAAATCGCAGCGATGTCATTCGCCACGACACCCCTTTCTGCCAACATCTCGCCTGTGCGCCTGCAGGAAAACCCGGCATCTATCAGAATTGTGGCACGTTCCGTCACCAGAAGTCCGCAATTTCCGGTGCTTCCGCTGCCGAGCATATCAAATCTCAATGCCACTGGGAGGAGGAAAATTTTGCGATGGAAATTGGCAAGTGAAAAATATCATTTCATTGAAAACGTCCATAGCGGCGATTGCGTCGCGTCTGCTCGATAAAATAACGCAGCATCCGTTGAAATTTCTGCGGATCGTCTCGACTCAACTCAATGGCGGCGATGCGAATGTTGCGGTAATAGGCGGGGAACGCACAAAAATTTCCCCAGACAACGCTGTCCATTTGCAGCTCACGGATGATGTCATCCGGGCACGGATTTTCAACGACTGTCAAATCCGGCAGTGTGGAAAATCCGGATGGCGCCATCTTTCCAGATGCGATGAGAATGCGCGCATGCTGCTTGTTAACTTCGCTCCAGGAACTTTTCGCCACACGTTGGCTGAATCGGCGCGAAAGTATATCTTCGTCGTACCGCTTTGCGATTCCGTCGATCCATCCGAAGCAGAGAGCTTCCTCGAGCGCCTCCAGATATGAAATGCCAGGCCTACGGGCACATTTATATGGAAAAAGCACCCAAATCTCACGTCTGCGGCATGCATTTTCCTCCAGCCATGCCCTCCATTCCTCCGACGAAGTCGGATAGAAGTATTCCCGCTGGTGTTTTTCGCGTGTCTGCTGTTCGCTTTGCATGTCAATTGCCCACACTGCGAAAAATTTTACTGATTCCTTCCGGATTCGTGAAAAATGACGAGCCGGAAACGAAAATATCCGCACCGGCATCATTCGCGAGCGGCAACGTTTCCGCATTTATTCCACCGTCGACGGAAATTTTATAGGAGAGGCGGCGGACTTCCCTCAGCGCCAGGAGCGCGCGTATTTTTTCGTACACCGGTACCAAAAATTTTTGCCCGCATTTTCCCGGATGCACGCCCATCAGCAAAATAATATCAAACCAATCAATAATTTTTTCGATCGCCGCAACGGGAGTGTCAGGATTAATGGCGATCCCAGCCATGCATCCGCGGCGTTCTATGAGTTTTGAAATTTTCACCGGGTCCTCCGTTGCCTCCGCGTGAACCGTCAGCGCATCGGCACCGGCATCGGCGAAGCTTTCCACAAGTCGCTCGGGGGACTGCACCATCAGGTGAACGTCGAGCGTCAAGCGCGTGAGCGCACACATGTCGCGCACCACACACTGCCCACCCGCTATGTTTTGCACGAACATGCCATCCATCACGTCCACGTGCACCCACGGAGCGTGGAATTTTTCGGCAATGGCGATCCCGTCAACGATTCTGCAGCTGTTGTGGCCCAGTATGGACGGTGCTAAAATTTTACCATTCATCGCGTACGATCACCACGGATTGCAGACTATTTCGCAGATCTTATCCGCTAACTTTTGCGTCAATTGCGGCATCATCTGGTGCCTTGCGCTCTGATAATCGCCGCCCACGTGGCATTCGACGGAGTCCGATAGCCTGTGATTTTTGAAAAATACCCTGCCGGTCGCCCTGTCCTCCAGCGTGCACGCAACTGTCATTTTCACATCAAATGATTGCGCGCGCATCGTGTCATCCCGCAGGATCGAAGCGGCGGACTGCTCAAATGCCACAATTGTAACATCCAAAACAACGGCCGACGCGGCGGACTTTGCGACTTTTACATTCGGCTGCCTCGCCAATTTCTCACGCACATGCTTAGTCAACAGCGCCTGCACCTGCGGAGCAAAGGCATCATTTTTCACGGGAGCAACGTAAATTTCGCCGAACTCCAGCCCAGGCGCGGAATCAATCGAATAGCGCATGCATCCGGAGAGGATGAAAAACACCACCACTGCGCACGGCAGAAAAATTTTCCCGGCGATGCCATCTAATTTTGCCATGTTTGAACGCCACATTCTACATTTTACGCAAACATCCTAGAAACTCCCATGGGGACCCACTTCCAAAAATACGTCGTCGCGGCCGGGATCATCGGGATTGGAAAATTTCTTCCTATCCGATGGATCGGACGATTTTATGCGCACAAAGTCAAGCCCGAGATCAAATTTATCATCGTCGCTGCTTCCATCGGGAATGTTGTCGATGTCGGCGACGCGCTCGTCTCTTGGGCGCTCATATCTGCCAAATAGAAAATCCACCGGTGTGCGACGCGGCAACTGCCCGTATTTTATGTGCTCAATTTTCATCCTGGCTTCATCGGCAGCGTACGAATCCGGCAATTCCTTCGCCGCTTTTCTGTACATTATTACCGCCGCCCTCGGATTGTTCTTGGCGTTGAAATAGAAGTCCCCCAGCAGTATTTTACTCATCGCCAGCCGCACTTTCATCTCATTGTACGCCTCGCGCGCCTCGGCAACGCGCTCATCATCCGGATATAGCGTAAAAAAATCTTCGTAGTAGCTCATGGCCAATTTCGTCGCTCCCTGGTCGTAGAGCGGACTTTTCACCATTTTCGAATAAATTTCTCCCAGCGTAAAATATGCCCACGGAGCATATTCCGAGTGCGGATATGAGTCTATCAGCTGCTCAAGGGCAGCAATTGCGTCCTTCGGTTCATCTTTGCTTATGGCGAGCTCACCCATGTGTGACAGCGCCAGCGGTGCAATGTCGCTGAAGGGGGCACCTTCGACAATTTTTTTGTAGAAATTGAATGTGGCACGGTAGTCCCTAAAGCCGGGAATTACGCCGAAATATTTCGGACGTTCTCCACTTTTCAGCAGCCGAGCGATTTCGAATTCTTCCCGCAGCACGTTATTGAAGCGCGGATATTTCGGATATTTTTTTGTTATGGCATTGAACGCATCAAATGCGTCATTGAATTGTCGCCTGCTGACGCGTATTTTCCCGATCTGATAGTATGCCTCCGGCGCAAAAATTGTATCCGGGTAACGTTTGCACACGCGCGTGTAGTTGGCAAGCGCCTCACCAATGCGATCAGCATCCTGCGCCCAACGGGCATCATTCATCAGCTGCAACACCTCACTGGGCGCATTGTTGAACTCGAAAAAAATATCCGCCGTCGGCTTCCATCCATAGGATTCATCCCAGACTAAATCGGCATGCAGCGCAGAAATAATCGCGGAAAATAGCAGCAGCAAAATACATTTTTTCATCGAAAACATTCAGAACCTTAGCAGCGATGTTCCCCAAGTCAATCCCGCCCCAAAGGCAACGGATAAAATTTTCGACCCGCGCACGATTTTCCCGCTTTTCACCAGAGAGTCCATGGCGAGAATGCAGGAGGAGCCGGAGGTGTTGCCGTATCGGTCGACGGTAACGCAAACCTTTTCATCGCCAACGCCAAGTCGCTCCTGCAGCGCCCTTATGATGCGCAAATTCGCCTGGTGCGGAACGATGAAATCGACGTCGTCCAGGGACATCCCATTTCTCCGTAAAATTTCCAGCGAACAGCTTTCCATGACCTTCACCGCCTCTCGAAAAACATCACGGCCGGACATCCTGAGAAAATGTTTTCTGGCTTTTACCGTCTCCTCGGTTGCCGGTTCCAGTGAGCCACCCGCCGGCAAAGTTAGCAGATTCCACAGCATTCCGTTCGAGCCCAGCAGCATGTCAATGATAAAATTTTCCCGTTCATTTTCCGTCGCCGATAGCACCAGCGCTCCCGCTCCGTCGCCGAGGAGTACACATGTGCTTCTGTCCTGCCAATCAATAACGGATGACATCTTGTCACCGCAAACCACCAGTATGTTTTCGTAGCGATCGGACCCCGTCAGCAGCGAATGTGCTATCTCAATGCCGTACTGTGTCCCGGAACATGCGGAATTATAGTCGAAGCATGGGATGTCACGCACGCCGAGTTTGCTCTGCACCAGCACGGAAGTGGAGGGAAACAGCATATCCGGCGTAACTGTCCCAGTGAGAATGAGATCGATGTCCTCCGGGCGCAATTTTGCATTTTCCAGTGCTCTCTGCGCCGCCACAACGCACAGATCCGACGTTGCCTGAGAGTCCGCCGCTATGTGCCTTTCCCTAATTCCCGTTCTCTCTACGATCCACTCGTCGGACGTGTCGACGATTTTGCTGATGTCATCATTGGTCATGATGCGATCAGGCACATAGGACCCAATGCCGACTAGTTTAGCGAATCTGTTTGCTGTTGCCATATAATTTCGCTGCACTATCTAATGAGCTCATTGGCTTTTTCAATGGCATTACTCAAAAAATTTTTGCTGCTGATTTTTGATAGCCTAAAAGTCAATCGCAGCGCATGCGCGACCGCCTCAGCTGAACTGGATCCGTGCGACTTCACCACAGTCCCGTTGAGTCCAAGCAGCGGAGCTCCTCCGTATTTGTCAGCCGTAAGGTCTCTTTTCATGGCGCGGAATGCTCCACCGGCAAGAATTCCACCGATTATGCGCAGGAAATTTTTCTTCATCTCCGCCCTCACGTAATTTTTGATGGTGCCGGCCAATGCTTCCATTGTCTTCAGCAGTATATTTCCAACGAATCCGTCGCAAACGACGACGTCAACTATGTCGTCGAACAGTTGAAATCCCTCCACTAGACCGATATAATTTATTTCACCGCTGATTTTTTTCAGCGTGTCATGCGCCTCCCTCACTGACTCGCTGCCCTTCCCCTCCTCGGTTCCGATGGTGAGCAGTCCAACGCGCGGTTCCGCGGATGCATTGACGGCAGTCTTGTAGTAGAGCGACCCCATGACGGCGTTGTGGATAAAACTTCTGGTGGACGTCGACGGGTTTGCCCCAACGTCTATCAGCACAAAGTGTTTCGTCGGCGCTGGAATGACGGTTGCCAATGCCGGCCTGTCGATCCCTGGCATCATGCGCAGCTTCAAGGTTCCACCGGCCACCAGACAACTGGTATTGCCACAGCTCAAAATTCCAGATGCGCGCGACTCCTTCAGCAGCCCGATCGCTTTGAACATGGAGGAATCCTTTTTGTAGCGCAGTGCGCACATCGGCTTCTCCGACATGTCTATTGCCTGCGACGCGTGGCATATGGCAATATTCTTCTCCAGCAGGCGTTTCGAGCGCAGCAACTGTCCAGATATTTCGCGCTCATCGCCCACGAGGATCAAATTTCCGATTTCCTCCGGGAATAATTTAACCGCAAGCGCTATGCCGCTCATCACACGCGGCACACCACCGTCTCCACCCATGACATCGATGGCAACCGCCTGCTCATTTGACCTCGCGTGCATTTTTATTTCTGCAACATGAAAAATCAATCCGCCACATCAATGACCTGACGTCCGCGGTAGATCCCAGTTTTCGGATTCACGTGGTGCGCCCTCATAAAATCTCCGGTCGCAGTGTCTTTCGCCAGCTGCGGCTCGGAAAATACATTGGCGCCGCGACGTTTTCGACTGCGTTGCTTTGACTGTTTTCGTTTCGGTTGTCCCATTCTAAAGATTCCTAAATTTTTAAAAAATTACTAAAACGCACACGGCGTCGGGGAAATTACATGTTTTCATTGCGCAGACGCAAATAATTGGTAAATTTCGCCACTTTCTCCTTGCGCCGTCGTTTTGCACACGGCTTCTCAAAGTATCGCCTGTCACGCACCTCTTTGATAATCCCTTCGCGATCTAACCGCTTTTTTAGGCGACGCAACGCCTTATCCAGCGTTTCTCCTTTGCGAATTTGTACAGCAACTGTCATAAAAATCACCTCCCCTACTCCGTTTGGTGGGAAATACTGGACTCGAACCAGTGACCCCCAGCGTGTCATGCTGATGCTCTAACCAACTGAGCTAATTCCCCGGGATGTGCTCTACACAAAGTATAATAGTTGTAAAATCAAGTATTTTCGCGACATTTCTATGCATGCGCAGAATCTTTCTTTCACTCTTTTCATGCCGGTACAAGTGAAAATCCGTGATTTTCCCGCAGTTCATTGGCGAATTCCACTGCCATTTTGTTGTACAAATTCGTAAGCTTTTCCTTTGCCTCGCGTATAGCATCGGGGGATGCTCCATTGGCAACAAGTTTTTGCAAATTATCATATTCTTTTTTTACATTTCCCCCAACTAGTTTCATAAATGCAGGCTCTTCGTCCAAATAGATCCCGATGAGTTTCCGCTGATCTTTCGAATTATCAATGCCATCCAGAAGATAATCAATTAAATTAAGGCAGGCCTTATGCTGCTGCGCTTCGATGTCCAATGCCTGTGCTTCTTCTTCCAGCTGCGCAATTTCCTTTTTAAGCTGCAGCACTGTCGGATCATTCTTCATTTTTTCATATTTTTCTCTATTCAATTCGTTTCTGAGCGCTTCTCTTTCATCATCATCGTCCAAGCATTGAGGCTTAATGCCAATAGCTTCATTCATTTGTAATTTTTTTTTAGCTATTTGATTTCCCAGCGCTACTCTCCGAGTATTGATCTCTACAGTTTTTTCCACCATTTGATTTACCATTTCTGCCCTTGTGGTCGGCAAAGTATCGGAATTTTTCGGCAAAACATCGGCATTTCTAGAGCTGAGAATTTTTGACTGGATAAAATTTTTTATGCAAGAAATGAATGTAAAAAATAGATTTTTCGCACTCACAAAAACCGCTAAAGTTTTCCCCAAAAGTGATGCGTTCACCGCATTGGAATCACTGGTCTGGTTGGGAATTCGATCGATCACAACGTTAATCATTTTACAAAAACCATCGGAATAGTCAAGCCAAAAATGTCTCACGCGGAAAGGCACAGCTCTCCGAGGACAGCTCTGTCGCTAAAATCCACGCTGCCACCATTAATTTGCTGGCAAAGCTCGTGCCCCTTTCCGGCGACTAGGATAATATCCCCCGCGCGCGACATTTCAACGGCGGTGGCAATCGCCGCTCTTCTATCTTCCGTGAACACAATTCTGGACTCGTCGGTGACTCCGTTTTTCATGTCGCGGAAAATATCCTCCTGCGGCTCTTCGTGTGGATCATCCGATGTGGCGATTGCGAAGTCCGACATTTCATTGGCTATTTTCGTCATCGGCGCGCGCTTCGATGTGTCCCGCATGCCGGTGCAGCCGAAAACCGTTATCATCCTCCCGTTTTTCAGTGGACGCAGCGTTTCGATCGTCAGGGCAAGTGCACGCGGCGTGTGGGCGTAGTCAACGAACGCAATGGCTCCATTCGGCAAATTCAACCTTTCCAGCCGGCCGGGGACACCAGCAAATTCAGACACTGCCCCGATGAATCCATCCGCGGCATCGCAGATTGACATGCACGCGGCAAATGCGGATGTGATGTTCATCAGATTGTGTTCCCCAAATATGCGCGAATGGAACCGGTGCGATTTTCCGCCGGACACTACGGTGAATTCAGCGCCGGACATGTCATTTTTTTCCACTGCGCAGATGCGAAAATCCGCATCCCTTGAAAATCCGTAGGAAATGACCGGCTGCCCACTCTTCCGCAGAAAATCGATCAATTCTCTCCCACATCCATCGTCGATGTTTATCGCGGAAATCTTCGGAAGTCGACCGTTGCCGCCATCGAACAATTTCCTCTTGCAGAGGAAATAATTCCCCAACGTCCCGTGAAAGTCCAAGTGTTCCGGCGACAGATTGGTAAACACGGCGGCATCCACATTCAATCCATGGGCGCGCTTCTGTTCGATGGCGTGCGAGCTGATCTCGAGAGCCACGGCGCGGCATCCGTTTCGCAGGGCCTCTCTCATCATGGAAAACAGTGGTATTGCGCCCGGGGTGGTATTTGTGGCTACCATTCTAGTGCCTCCGGTGTCGTACTCCACGGTTCCGAACATCCCAGTTTTTGTGCACGTGCTCACCATTGCGCGGCACAAATGGGCGGTCGTGGTTTTGCCATCCGTCCCGGTTATCGCGATCACACGCATCCTCTCATCCGGGCTGCCAAAAAACCTTTTCGCCACCACCGCCATCGCCTTTTGGATATCACCCACGCGTATGCTGCGCGGGAAGTCGGCGGAAATATCGCTCTCTGACACGACTATGGCCGACGGATTTTTCCCAAAAACATCACCGATGAACGCGTGACCATCGAAATTTGTCCCGCGCACGGCAAAAAATAGCGACACGCTCTCTCCGCCGCAGCATTCAACCTCGCGGGAATCGCCGGTGATTTGTCCTATTATTTCTCCGCTCAACCCATCGAATGCGCACGGCCGCAAAAGCAAATCAGCGGGCACTAGGCTTCTCAGCGCGAGATGCGGCTCCATTTTTCCTGGTGTATCCAAATGCATTCAGTAAAAATTCCAGACGCTCCTTTAGCTCCAATCTGTGGACTATTTGGTCGATCAGTCCGTGCGCAAGTAAAAATTCCGCCGTTTGGAATCCATTCGGCAGGTCCTGGCGCGTGATCTCCCTTATCACTCTCGGCCCGGCGAACCCGATCAATGCTCCCGGTTCCGCGATTATTATGTCGCCCAGCGATGCGAAGCTCGCCATTACGCCGGCCATTGTTGGATTCGTCAGCACGGTGACGCATGGAACATTCGCCTCCTTCAACTTCGCCAGTGCGGCTGATGTTTTTGCCATTTGCATGAGGCTCAGAATTCCCTCGTACATGCGCGCGCCTCCTGAGGCGCACACGAGAATTACTGGGATTCGTTTCCCAAGTCCCAGCTCTATGGTGCGCGTGATTTTTTCGCCAACGACGCAGCCCATGCTCGCCCCGAGAAACCTGAAGTCCATGACGGCGACGGCGATTGGAATGCCACACAACTTGGCAGTGCCGGCGACTACGGCATCTCGCATCTTCGTCTTCTCGCGGTTATCGGCCAACTTCTTCGCATACGAAATCTCTCCGCAGAACTCCAGAACGTCGACGGTCTCCAGTTCCTGCCACATCTCGCGGAACGTTGCACCGTCGCAGAGCAGATCTATTCTCCTGTCCGCGGACAGCGGAAAATGATAGCCGCTCTTTGGTACGACCATGAAATTTTTCTCAAGGTCGCGATTGTATACCATTTCCCCGCAGACGGGACAGCGCGTCCAAAGCCCCTTCGGAATATCTTTTCGCCTAACCGAAATGGTGGAATACTTTGGTTTTCCGAATATCGCCATTTTCAACCGTAGGACAGCGTTAGCACGTGCAGATCGATGAACCCTGCCATCCGCAAAATTCTGCAGCATTCGCGCACGGTGGCACCCGTCGTCGCAACGTCATCCACAACAATAATTTTGGAATCCTTCGCAATCGCGTCGGTGGCATTGGAGCACTCGAACATGTTTTTTACGTTTACCAATCTCTCCGTGCGCTTCAGCCGCGCCTGTGACGTTTTCCTCTTCCCACTGAGCGCATTCACCACCCTGGAACCATCGGCAACTTTTGCCACCGCATGCGCTATCAGTTCCGCCTGATTGTACCCGCGTTTCACGCGGCGAAAGTAATGCAGCGGCACCGGAATAAGCACAGAATTTGCGGCGAAGGAACACACCTCCTGGCAATTATTTTTTATCAGTTTTGATATGTCATTTGCCAAAAAATCCGCATTGCGATATTTCAGCGTCAGGACTATGTCACGGCCGACACCGCTGTACAGCCAACAGGACATTCCACTGCTGAAGCAGGGAGGATCATCGCGGCATTCGTTGCACACGAGTGCGCAATCGGAGGAATTCGATTCAATCTCGTCCCCCATCGGACGCGAACAGAGCGAACATCTGGCGGTTTTGATCCATGGAATTTTTGCGACGCACGAGGGACACAGATTGCAGTATTCGTCGCCATCGGTCTTCCTGTTGCACAGCACGCAGCATCTTGGAAACAAGCAGTCCAATAAAAATCCAAGAATGATCTTTGCTCTTCCTAGGAAATTCATTACGCACTCGCTTGAACGAGAAAAATAGTTAATGTCAAGTTTCTTTAGAACATGGACAGCTCGCTGAATGAATTATACCAGGAGATCATACTCGAACATAATCGTGCGCCGCGCAATAAGTGTAAATTGCACACTCCCACCGCATCCGCACAGGGCCATAATCCATCCTGCGGCGATGACATTACAGTGTTCATCGCAGTGAACGGTGACGCCATAGAAAAAATAACATTCGACGGCGAGGGATGTGCCATTTCACAGGCCAGCGCATCACTCATGACGGAATTGCTCGTCGGTAAACGCAAAAAAGATGCCGCAAAGATAATATCCGACGTGTGTTCTCTTCTTGTGGATGTGCGCCCTGAAACGCCGTCGGATGGAAATAATCCGCTGGAAATATACGGAGAAGTGGCGGCTCTGCTGGGCGTAAAAAAATTCCCCATGCGCGTGAAATGTGCCACGCTGGCGTGGCATGCCGCCGCCGCTGCAATATCCCAATGCTAGACATTTCCACGGAGCTACGCCGCTCCCAGAACGCCGAAATCTTCCAAATGTATCCGCGCCACATGGACACTCGGCGAATATCATTGACAATGGGCGAAATTTGTACACACTAGGTGCAGTGAGTGTGAGGTTACAGCCAGTAGAAGTAGATAATGATAGTTTCAACAACATCCAGCGCCCAGGTAAGCCGGACATTTCTTCTGTTGCTGGTCAGCGCATGAATGGTACGCGTTCGAGCATTAATATTACTCCTTTGCAGCTCAAAAGTGTGATTGAGCTATGTAAAGATAAAAATGCACCCGCAGATGGGCCGCAGGGAAAACTCGCTCTTTTGGCGAAATTTGCACAACTGGCTATTGCTGTCTTCATTTCCCGTAACATTTTCCGCGACGTTTTCCATTGCATTTTTAGCAAAATTGCACGACGCATTGCCGCAAAGGCACAATCCGCCATAGATACACTTGGCAGCAATGATTCTGACGTGAAACATTTACGCAAATCAGCATATCTGTCTCAATTGCGCGGAGAAGCGCTTCTCATTGCCGGAGACAAACGAGGAGCTATGGAATGCTTTGCAAAAGCACAAGCCGCGCACGTGAGAGTGTACACATTATCCCGTGATAAGTCCATATTATCCGGTAAGATTGAAGTGGCCGCAAAAGCGTGTGAAAATGCGCATGGGCTTCTGGCGAAAATATGCGACATCACCGATGACATTCCCACTCTGCACAGATCCATTAAACAAATGGTGAACATTTTCCATGATGTCTTGTTTTTGGAACCACCCAATGCGTATGATGGTATAGGATCTTTTACTCGAGAATTCCAAAACATAATCCACAAATTACAAGTAACAGAAGAGAACTGCACCAATAAACTTGCCGGCCTCTTGCCAGCGATGGAAATATCCGAAAGCAATGCATTCACAGCGATTGAAGTTTTTCAATTTACAATGGACAGGCTGCATGATAGCCTGGAGTTAGGCAATAAATCCGAAGAGGAAATAGTTGCAATTGGAAAAACAATATTATCCCTTTACAGCAATTTTGCGAAGAAATACGAAACATGGCTGTCAACGAATCCAGGGGACGCCCCTTATGTAGATCCACGCAATCTTATTGCGTTCGTAGACA
>JAITRI010000029.1 GCA_031288455.1 Puniceicoccales bacterium | reverse complement strand
ATCTCCACAGGGTGGATAAAAAAACTGCCGGCAAGATTAGAGTAATAAACGATATTTTTTTGCATGTGGATTTTTCATCGCCGTCGCTCTCGCCTGATGTGATATTCATGCATTACCCGATGCACGGTGAAGGTGCGGAGAGATTGTATTTAAACCTTGAGGAAAAGTTCAAAGTCGAACTGAAGCGCGGAGCGATGATAATTTCAGCCATAAGGAAATTGTCCGACCAAAAATCATTTCCGGAAATAGCGCCGGCAAAAAGAGTGCAGTGTCCCTTTGGCGGTGTAACCATGCACTACCACCAAAAATTTTAATCCCAATTTTGCCCGGAAAATTTCTCATCTGCGAAAATATTTGCGACGCGCCTTAAAATTTCATAAATTTGTCATTGACAATGCGCCTGAGTGTTATTGTGTGTATCCGCCGTGAATGGACCATTAATTAACATGCTTCTGGAACTGTGTGCTGTTTTTTCATTTCAGCCGCGAATGCCAAACAGTGGAAATTTAGTACTCAGACCTCCTGTCCCGCCGTGTATTTTGCAGCGCTATGACTGGTCTGCTCACGTTGTGATGCCTCCAAATGCCGGAGGTGCATCGCTGTCCCACGCCGTACAGCGCGGGGCACAGGTGAATAAGTTTGGGACGACCGATTACAGCTACATGGAAAGGGACCAGTCGGTCGAGTTTGTCAAAAAATTCATGCCACATGCGGTCCCCATGACATCCGATACGCACCTGCTGCTGTACAGCTCAATCATTGCATTGGCGAATTTCCCGGAGGGGATCGCCATCGACCTCGGAGCCGGAGTATTTAAGTCGAGCAATCTGATAGGAGCCGTTTTCTGCCACAACATTGTCTTTGCCTGTGACACATTTTCCGGATTGCCGGACGTGTGGGTGCGCCGCGATAAAAATTTTCCCATTGGGACATTTGCGCCGATTCGACATCTGCAGAATGAAATGCAGCCGCCATTCCCGGTTTTGGACAATGTTGTTGCCGTAAAGGGGCACTTCAACGATACCATTCCGCAGATTATTCCAATCATTGAGGACTATCCGATTGCTCTCGTGCACATTGACTCGGACACCTACAGCGGCGCCATCAGTGGACTAAAACCGCTACTGCCACTGTTGCGCGTGGGAACGATTTTGGTATTTGACGAGTTCTACAACTATCCCGGCTATGAAAATGGCGAATATCGGGCATTTATGGAATTGATCGTTGGGAATGGATTCCAGTACACACCGCTGGCGTTCAATGCCCATCACCAGCAGGTGGCAATGCAAATAACCGCCATTCCCGACGCCTCCAAATGGAATGCCCCCAAAACGGCCCGAAAGTGAAAGTGAGTGATGCGGTCGTCGCAAAGGCACATGCTGCCGGCAAACGGTGAGCATTTCGCGTGAAAAGTGAAAACCCCCATGCGGGAGCGGCAAAAACATTGGAAAATGTGACTTTTCATATGACCGCGTCCATGTTCCAAAGCAAAAACCATCGGAAAGCTAAAAACCCTGGCGCCGTGGACTTTATTCCAAAAATACGGCGCCGCGAATTTATTTATGCCTCCGGCGGGCAGGGGCAAGCCCCTGCACCCCCGCATCCGCTTCGCGGATGCGGACCGCTCCGCGTGTGAAATTCTGTGACGCTTTCCATTCCGGCGCGCATGAAATTTTCCCCACCCCCACCTCGCCGGAGGCGAGGTGGGGGTGGGGAAAATTTCATAATTGCGCGAATCTTTCGGCAGTGCGTACGGCCTGAAATAATTGTCACGGCGGTTTTCGGCTAGACGCCAACGCCCATTAGCTGATCGATGGCGCTCAGCGCATAGATGGCTGCCGTTTCGGAGCGCAGTATGTTTTTCGAAAATCTGCACGCCGCGAATCCGTGCGATTTCAAATATTCATATTCCGATGCGGAGAAGTCGCCCTCCGGCCCGATTGCGACGCAGAGAGAGCAAGCATTCCGATGGCAAGAAACAGCATCCTTCAGCGGGCGGGATTCGGGGCCAAGTCCGCCGAAAATTTTCGCCTCAAATCGCGACGCATCCATTTCGGCCAACTTCCAGCAGTAGGAAATTTCCGGCAGGAATGGATTGCCGGACTGTTTGCAGGCCTCAATGGCGATAATTTTCCAGCGGGCGAGCCTATTTTCGCTTTTATTTTTCAGTCTGGATTCCGAATTCTGCGACTCGAAGAACACTATTTCCGACGCTCCAATTGCGGTGGCTTCGCGAACGACGTAATCGTTGTTGCCGCTTGACAGTGTCGCCTGGAGCAGTGAAACTGCGCACTTTGGCCTCTCAACTTCCGACAGAATGTCAATTTCCACCTCTGCAAATTTCCCGTCCCATGCGATCAATTTCCCGATTGCCACTGTGCCGCAGCCGTTCAAAACGCAAATTGTCTCGCCGATGCGCACGCGCGCGACGGAACACAGATGATGGCTTTCCCGCGGCGACAACTGCATGCTCCCGGTTCTGATCTCGCCGCTGTGAAAACATTTTTGCATAAATATTTGATTGCCAAGTTTCTGTGAAATATTTCCTTCGCCTCAATAATTTGTTAGCCTACGGCGATGAAAGGTCGAAAGAAAAGTGAAGAATCGAAAGAAAATTTTGAAAAAAATAAAAACGATGGCGTAGCGGATGCATTTGCGGATGCCGACGTTGGCGACAGGATGTGGTTATTTTTTCGCAAAAATTCCAAAACCTGCTGCATTACACTGGTGACGATAGTTGCGGCGGCTTTCTTTTTTCTTGGACTTAGAATATACTCCGGC
This sequence comes from Puniceicoccales bacterium, assembly GCA_031288455.1. GTDB lineage: Bacteria > Verrucomicrobiota > Verrucomicrobiia > Opitutales > JAIRKQ01 > JAIRKQ01. Next base: position 1,694 of record JAITRI010000029.1, on the reverse strand, counting down.
ATCAAAATTACAAGAATGCAGCGGGCATATTCCTCCATTGCGACGGAAGAGGACCGCGTGAATTTTTTAAAAAAGTGTGGAGGCGGGAAATTGTCTGGGATTGTGCTGCTATCGGTGGGAAATGATCACATGGCGGACGGCAAATATGAATTGGCAAAATTGGAATACAAAAAGGCCGGGAAGCTTTTAAGGAACAGCATCCTATTCCCGCGTGCGGAAATCAACAGGGCAGTTGCAACGTACAAATGCGGGGATTTCGCATCCGCCGAGAAAATATTGCACGCCGTGATTTGCTCAAAAATATTTGACAGATCATTTGCGAGTGATGCCGCCCATGTGTTGGTTACGATGATGAAGGACGCCGGCAAAGCTGAAAAGCTGAAACTATTCGCCGCCAATGCAGATTTTTCAGCGTTCACTCCGGCCATCGCGCGGGAAATCAGGGCCGCCTGTGCGGAAAATTAATCATTTTCACGGTGCAATTTAAATTGCACGGAATGGGAAAACATGCAAACGGCACGTTTTTCGCTTGTAAAAGCTACTCCTTTGAGTTGCTTGTGTTTAGGCGGCGCGATAGCCAAGTGGTAAGGCCGAGGTCTGCAAAACCTCCATTCATCGGTTCGATTCCGATTCGCGCCTCCAAAGCTTTTACATTTTCGTAATATATTTGACTTTTTCATTGACTTTGCCGCAATTTGCGATTGCATCGCGCCATGGATAGATCTTCGGAAAGAGTACAGTATGCCATTCCAACAGGTACGACATCTTAGTTCTGACGCCCAGGAAAGTGACCCACTATCATTGCGGTTGATGCCATCCAAAGTGAACGTCGAAAAGGGATCACTCTGGAACCCAAAATCCTCGCACGATGAAGATGGCCATGAACCCACTGATCTCGGTCTGAGGGGACGCGTGTCACCGGTATCCAAATAATTCGCACACCGTGCATGCGATAGCGGTGAAATTTTCCGGAAAATTTCTGCCACGCACATTTGCCCACCGCGCGGAGCGGGCCAAAGCCTTGCAGTGCACGAAGCTATAAAACATCGCGCGGCACCGGCTAGAAAACGCTGCGCGGAGCAGCATGGATTAGGAAAAAACACCGCACGCTGCTGGCCAAAGTGCCGTGCCGTAGGAGGTTTTGTGTGAAAAGCTTTGACAAAGTAGCAAACTGTCTGTAGTTCAGTGCAATTAAATTAAGTATCCGCATGTATTTAAATGAACAAATTCGCAAAATAGGAGCAAATCGTGAGCGTGAACAATGATATTAATAGGGGGCCCTCAGCAGGGATAGGGATGCATAATTTGCCAAAGGTTGTAGGCAAACCGGTATCCGAAAATGGCGTCATGGGATCGCCCGCATTTAGCGGCAGAGGAGATGCCGATGGCACGGAAAATGTCAAGATCCTAGAAAAATTTTCCGCGGGAAGTGCTGCCGCTGAACCGCAACCAGCCATTGCAACTGTAAAAGATATGGAGCAGTTGGCTGAATCGCTTAAGCAAGGTGGAAATCTTGAACAAGCCGCTGAAGCATATCTGAAGGCGGCTGAAATGCATGCGCAAAATGGAGATTTTGCAAAGGCGGCAGATCGCTATGACGACGCGGCAAGACTGTACTTGAAAATGGCAAACGCAGAAGGAATTACACCAGAGCAACGGCAAGATTTCCTCATTCAAGCGGCTACAATGCATGC
>JAITRI010000018.1 GCA_031288455.1 Puniceicoccales bacterium | reverse complement strand
CCCTGCCCGCCGGAGGCATAAATAAAACGTCTCCGCGCGCCTTAGGCGCGGAGACTTAACTAGGCGCGCGGGTGAAAATTTCTGTGCACGTTTTTCATTCTGCTGGAATCGACGCGCGTGTACACCTGCGTTGCCGATAGGCTTGAGTGTCCGAGCAGCTCCTGCAGAAGTCGCAAATCGGCACCGGCATTAAGCATGTGTGTGCCGAAGGAATGCCTGATTTTATGTGGCGAGAGGTCGGCCGGCAATGCGGCAAATTTCAGATAGAATTTCAATCGATACTGTATTTCGCGGGCGGTGAGCAATTTCCCGCCGTGTTCCAGCAGCTTTGATCCGCTTGGGTGCGGACGAATGGCCAAATATTTTTCGATTGCATCCTTTGCCGCCAATGAAAATGGGCAGAGGCGTTCCTTCCCGCGTTTTCCGAGCACCTTCAGGGAGCAACCGGCGAGATCTACGGCGTCAATTTCTATGTTCCGCAGCTCCCCTATGCGCAGTCCAGCGCCGTAGAAAAGCTCAAAAATCATCCGGTCGCGCAGTGCAATCTCCCTTGAAATTTCCCCGCGGGCAAACGCAGCCTCCGGAGCGGACAGCAGCTCTTTTATTTGCGAAATCGTAAAAATCTTCGGCAGTCTCCTCTCCAATTTTGGCGTTACCAAATGCAGCGATGGATCCATCGGGATTTTTTTATTTTCGAACAGAAATCGGAACAGCGAACGCAGCGCCGAGGCGTGATTTCGCACCGTTGTGCGCTTGCATCTCCTCTGCTCCTCTATTATAAAATCCTGCAGATCCCGCCGGGAAACTCCTGCGAAATCCACGACTCCATCGCCAAATTTCCAATCGATGAACACATCTATGGCATTCCCGTATGTGGCCAGCGTTGCCTGCGAAAATCTTCGCTCGCTGGCGATGAAATCGTAGTATTGCGCCAAATGTTCTCTGCCGATGCCCACAAAGTGACATTGTAGCAAAATTTTCCATTGATCCACAAATTTTTATTAGTACACTGACTATTGTGCTTCGTGTTGAATTGCTAAGACGTCGGCTGGCGCTGCGAAATTTTCGCAGGATCGCCGATGATATTTATGTAAAATTTCCATTTTTTCACATTTCCAGGAGCGAATTCTACAGCAAATGTCTGCCGCTTCAGCGCTGTGGAGCTGGAATAGTGCTCGGCTATCCGTGCGAGGAATTCGAAGCGCGCGTCATCGATCCTCATCCGCTGAAAAATTCCACAGCGAAATACGCCAATTTGCCGCTCGGGCATTTCGGGGAAATAGTATTTAGGAGGAAAAATATCTCAAAATTCATCCACACGGCAATGTACGGATTCTTTGACCAGCGTGGACGCATCTGGTGCTGCGGGAAAATCGACAGAACGGTACTGTGGAATGGCAGAAAATATTTCCCCTATTGCATCGAGCCTCTCTTTGAACACCTCTGGTGGGTAAAGTGTGCAAAATTCGGCGCCACCAGAGATAAAGCGGGGGATACAAAGCTGCAAATTACCGTTTACCCGCGCATTGGAATCGGATTTTTCATAGGTCTTTTCAGAAAACATTTCGCAAAAAAACTGTCGGCATTCGCAAAAACATTCCGCATAACTTCTGATCTGGACAGATTTTCCATAAAAACTTCCGTCTGCCGCTGAATTTGCACGGGGTAATAAATTGCGCCGCTGTGCGCTAATTCCATTGACTTTATTCGGCAAACCATTACCGGCCTCACCCCATAGCAAATGAGGGAATTACTCCATAAAATCTCCGCACTCAGGGTGCTGGTGATAGGCGACGTCATGCTCGATCACTACATCGTCGGCGATGTGATCAGAATATCACCGGAAGCTCCCGTTCCAGTGGTCTCGGTCCACGGGGATAAATACGCTCCTGGAGCAGCCGCCAATGTCGCCATCAACGTCGCACAGCTGGGGTGCGAAACGGAACTCATCGGAAAGATCGGCAGTGATGGCAGTGGAGTGGTGCTGATGGGACTATTGGAAAAGGCAAACGTGGCGTTTGACGGTCGATTCGAAACGCCGAACATTGGAACCATCACAAAAGCGCGCGTCGTCGTCCGAGGACAGCAACTGTGTCGCATAGATCGTGAAGGGAAGAAGGGTGACTATGGAATATCGGCGGAGTTGCTGCCGGAAATATGCGCGAAAATAAAAACCGCCGACGCCGTGATATTGTCCGACTATGCCAAAGGCACGCTGACAAATTCCAACGTGGAGCAGTTCATCGGCGCTGCGATCGCCGGAAATACGTTCATTGCGATGGATCCAAAACCGATCAATCGCCTGAAATTCGACGGCATTTCGCTGGTGACGCCAAATAGAGCGGAAGCGATGCAGTTGGCTGGCATCGATTCGGACGCCTCCGAAAAATTTCCACAGGAGGAGATTTGTGCGAAAATCATTGAGCGCCATGGCCCAGAGAATCTCGCCGTGACACTCGGCGCTGACGGAATTCTCGTGTGCAGCTCCACCGGAAAGATCACGCAAATTCCCACCTATGCCAAGGAAGTTTTTGACGTTTGCGGTGCCGGCGACACATCCGTTGCATGCCTAACCGCCGCGCTCGCATCCGGAGAAACGCTGGTCCGCGCGGCAAAATTCGCGAACATAGCAGCCGGCATTGTCGTCTCCAGAAGGGGAACATCGGCAATTTCATCCGCAGACCTGCTCGCCTGCGAGAATACTCATCTGCTGAACCTGTAGTTTCCCAAAAATTGCGCACTGGCCGCAGCGGCGCACCGACGCTTGCTCAGGTCGGAGAAAAATTACAGAGGAAAATAAATATTTACATCGGATGCATTTCGATCTACCCCTGCGCACAGGGTAGTATTTATGGAAAAGTCTTCAAAAATTAGTCGCCCTCTGAATACCATTGGTACCTCGGCGACGAACGCGCGAAAGCGGCCTATGGCAAAATCAGTGTAAACACTTTACGCGGGAAAAATTATGGTATGCTGTTGTCTGTGTGTGATATTTCTATGTTTGATGATCGCTGTGCTGGCAGGTGTTTCGTACACCTGCGCCACGATTTTTCGCCTTGGATTATTGCGGAAAAGCGTAATTAGAATTCGTTCTGCCAGAAGAACTGTTAAAAATGCCGATCCGAAGCTTGATTTGCGCGGAATATGCAAGGAGATGCGGAGCCCTGGATTTCAGTAGCGATACGCCAAACTCATCGGTGGCCTCGATGATGACAGTGTGGCCGTTGTGAGCAAAATAATCTCGCGCTGCCAGCAGGCGGAGGCATGGAATCGATTTGTATATCTTGATGGCAACGAATCGAAACTTTTGGCGGATGTCCGCGCTCATTCTGGAAATATGATCGTCAAGATCAGTGACGCATGCTTTGCCAATGGGAAATATTTTTTGCCGGTGAATCATTTTGAAACGCCGATATTTTTTTACGGATTACACATTGATTCGCTGAAAACGTTGGACGTAGTTCGCAGGCGCGACATAGTGGACGTTGGGGCGTACATTGGCGACTCGGCACTGATACACTGTCGAAGTATACCGACAGACGCGTTTTCGCCTTCGAACCTGTGCCGGAAAACTATAGCCTGATGCTTAAGACCATCGAAATGAATGGATTAAAAAATGTCGTTCCGGTAAACGTGGCACTCGGCGATAAAAGCGAGCACAGGGATATTAGCATATGCGGCTCGGGGAGCAGTTTGGTGATGCGCAATCCGAAGAATCAGAGTTGCGATGCGAAGAAGGTCGTAAAAATCATCACTTTGGATGATTTTGTCGCCGAGAATAATCTGGAGGTCGGCATGATTAAAGCTGACATAGAGGGGTTTGAACAGCATATGCTGCGCGGAGCAGAAAAAACAATAATTTCACAAAAACCGGTTCTGAGAATTTGCATATATCACAATGTCAGCGATTTCCTTGACATAAAACCAATGATCGAAGCGTGGGATCTCGGATACAAATTTAGAATCATCAAGCCAGTTGACGGCAGTGTTTGCGGAGAAACGGCTCTCATTGCGGAGGTCATTTGATGCCACCACCCAAGCGCAGGATCCATAGACTTAGATGAAGATGAAAGCGCGCGTGAGCTGCAGCTGGAGCATTTGACCGATGCGCCCATATAAATTCGCGGCGCAGTGCTGATGTTTTTACTCGACATTTTCGCGCATGTTCCCAAATCCATCAGCTGGGGAGAGATGGCAGAGTGGTTTATTGCGTCGGTCTTGAAAACCGAAGTGTCGCTAACGGCACCGTGGGTTCGAATCCCTCTCTCTCCGCCATGTGTACCGCCACAGAGTGAATGAATATTCGCGCCACTGACGCGTACTCCAATATCCGCAGAAATGACTATTTTTTACAACAACACTCTCCAGTCCAGCGACGAAATCGGTGGAATCAAACGATGAAATATTTGCTGTTCACATGCGCAACATTTGCCGCTCTATTTTTTGCATACATCAGCGGCCCAAAATTTGGAAGTGTGCCAAAAGGTCGGCGGTTGCTGAGAATGAAAATGTCAAAAAACTACAGAAATGGACAGTTCCGCAACATCGGCGAAGATGACGGCAATCTCCCAAATGGCATGCTGGGGATGTGGCAAAAGTTCTTCGCGGTAATATTCAAGGTCATTGCCAATCAGAAAAACATCGCCCGCGACGTTCCATCCGCAAAAACCGATTTGGCGAGCTTCGGAATGTCAGAAAATGTCATCGTTTGGTTCGGGCACTCCTCCTACTTCATGCAGCTGGACGGCAAACGTTTCGCCGTCGATCCGGTCATGAGCGAAATTTCCTCGCCGATACCATTCTGTCCGAGAGCATTCCGCGGCACAAATGTGTATTCTCCCGGTGACATTCCTCCGCTGGACTATTTGATAATTTCGCATGACCACTGGGATCACTTGGATTATTCGACAGTTCTCAGGCTAAATGTGCGCAGGATTATCTGCCCGCTCGGAGTCGGTGCACATTTCGAACGCTGGGGATTTCGCGGCGATGACACACTGGAAATGGATTGGAACGAAAGCGTCAAATTGCCGGACGGATTAATCGTGGACTGTCTCCCGGCCAAACATTTTTCCGGACGCGGGTTTTTGGGAAACAGATCGCTGTGGGCATCATTCATGGTGACAACGCCGAACGTTAGAATATACATCGGCGGAGACGGAGGATACGGGAAACATTTCAGGGAAATAGGCAACGCATTCGGCGGCATAGACCTGGCGATACTGGAAAATGGACAGTACGGCGAGAAGTGGAGAAATATGCACATGTTCCCGGAAGATACCGCACGCGCCGCCGAAGATCTCGGCGCAAAGGCACTCCTCCCGGTGCACAATTCAAAATTTGCGCTGTCAACGCACAAATGGAATGAACCACGCGATAGACTGATGGAAATTTGCAGGAATAAAAATTTCAAATTGCTCACCCCAATCATAGGCGAAAGAATCGATCTGGAAACTCAGATGCACTCAACCGCGTTCTCCAGCAGACACAAAACTCCGCTGCCGTGAATTTTTCACCCCACTAAAATTCGCCACCGACCATGCAAAATCATCCCATTAAAATTTTAAAAAAATTTCTTGACTATAGCTTTTGACCATATAGGGTGACGCGAGGTTTTGGTTAAAGGAGCTGTTGATGGCTAATAAGAAAGCATCCCGTGAGTCTGTTCTGCAGTCAAGAAGACGTGCCGTGGCCAATGGGCTCGTGCGCAGCGCGCTGCGCACGCTCGCAAAGAAGTTGCGCATGGCAATTTCAACCCAATCGCCGGATGCTAAGCGAATCGCAATCGACTATGTTTCCTGCCTTGACAAAGCCGCCAAAAGGAATGTGATACATCGCAATTCAGCCGACAGGCACAAGAGCGCCTGTTCGAAATATGTCTTTGGTTAGAATTTCTCCCATCCCAATCCCATCCAGCCCTCGGTAGACAATTGTTCTGACCGGGGGCGTTTT